>NZ_JBSVXS010000090.1:0-23020 GCF_054070155.1 Pseudomonas sp. SDT291_1_S447 | reverse complement strand
GGGCGCGACCGGCGCCGTTGTCGAGGCGTTTGATGCGACCGTGGATGTCGCGTGTAACGTGCAGTCGATTACCGTAGCTGTCGCTGATGGCGATCAGCGTTGCGCCTTTGCTGTTAAAGCGAAAGTGGTAGAACGATGGACGCTTGCCGGCTTGGGCGAGAATCAGTTCCGATGGATCGTCACCGAGGAAAATGGCAGCTTTTGAAAGGCTGTTGGTGATCGCTGGACGTTGTTCACTCGGGAGCGGGAACGGCGTTGCGCGGTTTTCGTGGTCGGTCCAGATTACTTCATCGCCATTGATGTCAATGCGATGAGCCAATGCATGGCTCCAGCCATAACCCAGACCGCAATCAATTTCCACGGCACTGGTTCTGTAGAGGCGCGTCCACTCAAACGGCAGTAGCCCGTCGAGTTGACCGTCGGTCAGCGTCAACAGCTCTTCACCGGTCACCATCGAAACCGGGCACCCATTAGTGCAGGTATCGGCGGCAGGTTCTGCACTTTTGTCGGCCGGGGTCTTCGCCTGCTTAGAAGCATCGTCAGCTATTTTTCCGTCCGCGAGTTTCGCGTTTTTCTTGCCATCAAACCGCAACTCGGAAATCCCGTTTCTCACCTTGGCCGTCACGCCACGCGCCGCAACAGCGGTGTATTTCGCGACGTATTCCATAAAGCCGTTGATAATCTTGAACAACGACTTCACAAAACCGATGACGGCGTTGAGGACAAGCTCACCGTATTTCTTCAAGCGGGCGATCAGGTAGATAACGCCCGTGCCTTCAGCCGCAATGGTGAGTACCACGCCAATCACGATGTCGATGGCGATACCGACCACCATTGCCGTGGTGGCTTTCGCGATGTCGCCCGCCATCTTCATCGGCGGCAGGCCTGCCAGCCAGATCACGGCGCTGCGTACCAGCAGGAACAGCGCGGCTTCGTCACTGGCCAGCAACATGGCCTTTTTCATGATGTCCGGCGAGCTTTTGGCAACTTTGATCAGTTCATCCGCACCCGCGCCAAGATCCTTCGCAAACTTGCCGGGGTCCTGCAGGATATCGAGCACTTGGTTGATGCCATCCCACACACCCTTTATCGCCTCCCAGCCACCTTCAAGAATGCCGGTGCCAATCGCCATCGCGGTGCCCGAGGTGGAAACGTTCGACCATTGCGGTTTGAATCCGGCCCACTCTTTGCGAAGAAAACCTTCCAGGTCTGCGGTCACGCCGCTGTAGGAGCTGAAGAGGGCATCGATTTGTGCCGGCGTCACTTCGTTATGAACGCGGATCTCGTAGAACTTGCCTGGAATACCGCCGGTCCAGGCGGCTTTGCCTTGAGCATCGAGTTTGACCTTGCTGACTGCACCACCCTCAACGGCGACGATCTCGACTTCGATTTCGCCGATAGGAATGTCGTAAACCGACTCGAATTTGCTTTCGATCAGCAACGGCCCCTTGAGCGGGCACTGCGCCACGTTCGAGGTGAAATTGCCGTCGGTCATGCTCACCGCTTTGCTCGAGTCACCAACCTTGATTACTCGCTCCATGCCCAGCAGGGAAGGCAGGTCAGCGGCCCGGCTGGCCTTGTCAGCGACGCGTGCGTACCAGGTTTTGGTTTGTTCCTGATACAGCTTCAGACTGTCCTTGAAGGTGTTCAGTTGGTTGTCAACAAAGGCAACGCGATCCATCAGCCTTGCTCCAGAATCAGGTGGTTTAACAGTGCTTCTTTAAGGTTTTTCGGTGCGTCCGGACGGCGCACGAAACGGCTGACTTTCAGCTTCAGGTTGCTTTCGGGCCAAGCGGTGTAAATGTCCGGGCGGTCTTCTTCCAGCCACTGCATCAGGTTGCTGATCAGCGTCGTCGGATTTTCCTTGGCCAAGCCATCCAGTAACGGATCCGGCACCTCCCACCACGGCCAATCCTTCACCTTCGGCACAACCCGCGTCCCAACCTCCAGCGACTGCCCATTAATCAAATACCGCTCAAACATCGGCAGCACTTCCCCAGCCTTCTCCCCAAGCCCATGCAGAATCGGGTAGATATGCCGCCCATCCCAAAACCGGAAAAACACCTCGGTCCCGTCCGGCATCTTCACCTGTGTCAGGCTGCGCAGATGCTCGAAAACGTCGTTCGGCTCGGAACGCGACACCGCCAGCCAGCCCCAATCGAGGGCATCGGTTTCAGCGATCCACGGCAGGAACGCGGAATTGGCTTTGAGTTCGGTGACATACGGCATCACCGGTTGCCAAGTGGAGTAGGGCGTGCCGCCCCAGATCGGGATGAGCTGGGCGGTGGGTTCGGTCAGGTAGAGATTTTTCAGCGCGTCGGAATCACTCGCCGCGCTGATGACCAGATACAAGCGCTCACCAGTCTGCAACGGCTGTTGCGCCAGCCAATCCTTGGGCGTAATTCGATCAGATGGCACAGGCACCTGCCTTGCATTTTTCGCATTCTTCGCAGAACGGCGCGTTACGTTTGAGGGTGTTGATCTGGGCCGGGGTGAGGACCTGGCCGGCCTTGTCGGCGTCGGCCTGTTTCAGGATGCCAGGCATCAGCGGGGCGGCGCCGGTGCCGCTGCCGGGGCTGCCGCCGGAGTTCATGTTGATCACCGGGCCGCTCATGGTCACGCCGCCAGCGTCGATCTTGATGAAGCTGCCGCCGCCGATCAGGGTCAGCTCCGCACCGGCTTCCATTACCACTTTCATGCCGCTGCTGAGGTGGATTTCCTGCCCTGCGTCGATGAACTGGCCGGTGCCGATCTTGATGTGCTGATTGACGCCGACGGTGAGGTGGTCGTTGGCGCGCGCTTCGACTTTGCGGTCGGCGTAGACGGTGTGGTGTTCTTCGGCCTTGAACTCGCTGTAGCTGTTCTTTTCGACGGTGTCGTGGCGTTCGTTGCCGACGCGGATTTTCTGGTCGTGCTCGATGTTTTCGTCCCAGTCGCGCTGGGCGTGCAGGTAGATCTGTTCCTGACCTTTTTTGTCTTCGATGCGCAGTTCGTTGTAGCCGCCACCGCCCATCGAACTCAGGGTCTTGAAGGTGCTGCGGGTCTTGTTCGCCGGCAGCTCATACGGGACGGTGTTTTCCTTGTGGTACAGGCAGCCGCTGATCAACGGTTGATCGGGATCGCCTTCAAGGAAGGTGACCAGCACTTCCATGCCGATACGCGGGATGGCAATGCCGCCGTACTGGGCGCCGGCCCAGGCGCTGGAGACGCGCAGCCAGCAGCTGGTTTTGTCATCGGCCTGGCCTTCGCGGTCCCAGTGAAACTGGACTTTGACGCGGCCGTACTGGTCGCAATGGATCTCTTCGCCTTTCGGGCCGGTGACCACGGCGCTCTGGCTGCCGAGGATGCGCGGTTTCGGGTGGCGCAGGGGCGGGCGGTTGGGCACGTCCCACGGCGTGGCCTGGAAGCGGTTGCGGTAGCCCTGGTGGAAATCGTCTTTGAGTGCAGTGGTGTCGCTGGTCACCGACTCTTCGAGCACTTGCGGCTGTTTGCCTTCGTGGAGGACTTCGGTCAGCAACCAGAGGTCGTTCCATTTGGCTTTCGGGTGCGCGGTCAGGGCGAGGAAGTGGCCGCTGACCAGCAGTGGCTGATCACTCTTGCCTTCGGCGAGCTGGAAGTCGCTGCGATGGCGTTCGAGGGCGCGTTTGGCCAGGTGTTTGCCGCGCTCGCGGTCGATGAAACGACCTGGGTAATCGTAGTCTTCGAGGTCGGGCAGGGCGTCGCCACGGTTTTCGCTTTCGAGGGTGAGGCGCGGTTTCTCGAAGTCGTAATCGCGACGGGTGGTGCGGCTGGTACGGGTTTCCAGACGCAGGTCGAAGCGCTTGATCACCGGGTCGCTGGCGACCATGCCGGAGTCTTGCTGATAGGCCACAGGCTTGAGTTTCGGGAATACCGTCTGGTCATCGCCGAACAGCAGTTTGTGCGCCGTCGCCGTGTGCTCGAAGTGGTAGTGGATACCTTCTTCCTCGCACAGGCGCTGGATGAAATGCAGGTCCGATTCATCGTATTGCACGCAGTAGATGCGCTCGGGATAAATCGAACCGGTCTTGAATTCGTAGGCGTTGCTTTGAATGCCGTGCTCTTCGAGGACCATACCGATGATTTTCGGCACGGTGAGGTTCTGGAAGATGCGCTGGTTGACGCGATGCGCGAGGTAAGACAATTGCGGACGCAGGGTCACCGAGTAACGGGTCAGGCGTTTGCCGGAATCGCCTTGCGCGGCGCGGTAGATCTGGCCGTGGATGCCGCTGCCGTCGGGCGACAGTTGCAGGAAGGCCGGTTTGTGCAGCAGGGTTTCGAGGTCCAGCGACGGCTGCTCACTGACCAGCTCCACCTCGAACACAAAAGGCTGGCTGATGGCTTCGCGACCTTGCAGGGTGAATACCTGAAAGTCAGCAGAAAGACCTTCGATGGTCAGGGCAAAGTGGGTTTCATTGGCCGGCGCGAACATCCCTTGTTCCTCGTGCTGTACAGCGGCGTATGTCGACGACCGCAAAGCGGCTCAACTTACGCGAAATTCTGGAGGGCGAAAACAACATCGACCAGCAGAGCTGGCCGATGCTTGTAACGATCAGCCGTAATTAAACGACTGGAGCACGCCAGTCATCGGAACCCGAAGTACCGGATACTTCGTGGGTCCAGGTGATTTTGCGGTAGGTGAACTGCACTTCTTCCAGGTGGGTGAAGTGCGCGTTGCCTGGATCCTGGCAGTTGTGCATTTTGTTGTTGATGGCGACGATGATCGCGTCTTCCAGTTTGGTGGTGTAGTAGTGCTCTTGGGTGCCTTGAGCAGAAGTACGGAACCACTGGATAACGATTTCGCTCATGCGCTCGCCGGAGGTCAGAGCGGCTTGCAGCAGAGGCGAAGCTTTGTCGTAGACCTTGGTGATCACAACTGGCTTGTGAACGCGCTGACCGGTTGGCTGACCGGATTGTGGGTCACGCGGGATGATCACGTCGTGGCTGAAAGCCTGAACCATAACCTGGTCTTCGTGGCCTTCCTGGTAGGTGTTGCCTACGGAGTCAGCGGTGAAAGCGCCTGCAGTGATCAGGCCTTGTTTTTCGCCGGTAACCGACATGTACGCTGGTGTTGCCATGGGGTGCTCTCCTTGCTTGAAAAGACATACCTCACAGGCACCATTGCCTGAAAGGATGGCTATGCGCCATCAAAGTTCATGCCAGCTTTTGTGCAACCCATACAGATCAAGGTCCCGAGCTCATCGACTGATTTTTTTCTGTGACTAAGCCAATGAAAAACAAGGGAAAGTGCGCAACTTCTTGCGCAGTGGTGTGCAAGAAGTTGCGCACTTGGCTGGAGGCCACGAGCTACGCGGCCTGTAGAGACTTATCCGGGTCAAAACAGGCGAGGCACTGCGCAACTTCTTGCGCACTTGTACGGATAGATGAAGGAACCCCTGAGCTATCCTGCTGCCCACTAAAAGGTATCGACACATTCAGCAAGGAGGTTTGCATGCGTACCCTCGAACTGGCCGGCGTGCAGGTGCCGGTGATTGGCCAAGGCACCTGGCGCATGGGCGAAGACCGCTCGGCACACAAGCGTGAAGTGGCAGCCCTGCGCACAGGGATCGAGCTGGGCATGACCCTGATCGACACGGCGGAAATGTACGCCGAGGGCGGCGCCGAAAGCGTGGTTGGCGAAGCCATTGCCGGCCTGCGCGATCAGGTGTTTCTGGTGAGCAAGGTCTACCCGCACAACGCCAGCCGCAAAGGTATCCCGCAGGCCTGCGAGCGTAGTCTGCGTCGGCTCGACACCGATTACATCGACCTCTATCTGTTGCATTGGCGCGGTCAGTATCCGCTGGAAGAAACCGTCGAGGCGTTCGAACGTCTGCGCGAGGACGGCAAGATCGGCCGTTGGGGCGTGTCGAATTTCGATGTCGACGATCTCGAAGAACTCTCCAGTTCGGTCTGCGCGACCAATCAGGTGCTTTACAACCTCGAAGAGCGCGGCATCGAATTCGATTTGCTGCCGTGGTGCCAACATCAGCGCGTGCCGCTGATGGCCTACTGTCCGATTGGCCAGGGCGGCGCGATGCTGGCTGAACCGGTGCTGAATGAGATTGCCGCTCGTCATGGTGTAACCCCCGCGCAGGTTTCGCTGGCGTGGATTCTGCGTCAGGATGGTGTGATTGCGATTCCCAAGGCTGTGCGACCGGAACACGTGCAACTCAATGCACAAGCCGCGCAACTGCAACTGGAGGCCGGGGATCTGGCGGCGCTGGACCAGGTGTTTCAAGCGCCACAACGCAAGCAGCGGCTGGCCATGGTTTGAGCCAGCGGCTGGCGAGGGCTTCGCGATGAGAAGCACTGATCAGTACGACCCGTTCAACCTGCAACGTTTTGTCCAGGCCCAGGACCCGGTGTTCGAGCGCGTGCAACGCGAACTCGATGAGGGCCGCAAGCGCAGCCACTGGATGTGGTTTGTCTTTCCGCAATTCGCCGGTCTGGGCGGCAGCGAAATGTCCCGGCGCTTCGCCATCGGTTCGGCCGACGAAGCCCGGGCGTATCTGTCTCACGAACTGCTCGGCGCACGCCTGCGTACTTGCACGCAGTTAGTGCTGAAGGTGCAACAGCGCTCGATCGCGGAGATTTTCGGCCATCCCGATGACCTGAAATTTCATTCCTCGATGACGCTGTTCGCTCAGTTTTGCGCTGAAGACAGCGTGTTCAATCAGGCGTTGGAACGCTACTTCCACGGTATTCTCGACGAGTGGACGCTGCAGTTGCTCGACTCAAAACAGGCCCAGTTGCCCCCCGATCAGGGTTGAGAAATCGTCGTCGACAAACGGCAGAATCGCATCCGCCACCGGTTGCAGCTGCCGGGTGATGTAGTGGTCGTAGTCGATGGCGGCGCGGCGCACTTCCAGCGGCTCCGGGCCGGCCAGAGTGATGACGTAGCTGATCCAGCCGCCATTCTGGTACTGCCGTGGGCGCCCGTGTTGCGCGTTGTAATCGTCAGCCAAGCGCGCAGCGCGCACGTGCGGCGGGACGTTGCGTTCATAGTCGTCAAGGGTGCGGCGCAGGCGCTTGCGGTAGACCAAGCGATCATCGAATTCACCGGCGAGGGTTTTACGCACGTAGTCGCGCACGTAATCCTGATAGGGCTTGCGCTGGAAGATCCGCTCGTAGAGTTCCTGCTGGAATTGCCGGGCCAGCAGCGACCAATCAGTGCGCACGGTTTCCAGGCCTTTGTAGACCATTTCATCGCTGCCGTCGGCACGGGTGACGAGGCCGGCATAACGCTTTTTGCTGCCCTCCTCCGCGCCGCGAATGGTCGGCATCAGAAAGCGTTTGTAGTGAATTTCGAATTGCAGTTCGAGGGCGCTTTCCAGGCCATATTCATCACGCACATGCGCGCGCCACCAATCGTTGACGTGTTTGACCAGCGCATGACCGATGCTCGCCGCTTCTTCCTGCCCGTGCGGGCGACGCAGCCAGACGAAGGTCGAGTCGGTGTCGCCGTAGATCACCGCGTGGCCCTGTTCTTCGATCAGCTTGCGCGTGCGCAGCATGATTTCGTGGCCGCGCAGGGTGATCGATGAGGCCAGCCGCGTATCGAAGAAGCGGCAACCGCTGGAGCCGAGCACGCCGTAGAAGGCGTTCATGATGATTTTCAGCGCTTGCGACAACGGTGCGTTGTGTTCACGTTTGGCAGTCTCCCGACCTTCGGCCACCCGCGAAACGATCGACGGCAGGCAATGCCGGGTGCGCGAGAATCGGGCGCCACGGAAACCCGGCACCGAGTCGGCGTCGTCCGGGTGTTGCAGGCCTTCGATCAGGCCGACCGGGTCGATCAGAAAGGTGCGAATGATCGACGGATACAGGCTCTTGTAATCGAGCACCAGCACCGATTCGTACAACCCCGGTTGCGAGTCCATGACGAAACCGCCGGGGCTTGCCTGCGGCGGATTGGTGCCGAGGTTCGGCGCGACAAAACCCTGTCGGTGCATCAACGGCATGTACAAATGTGTGAACGCGGCGACCGAGCCGCCGCTTCTGTCCGCCGGCAATCCAGTGACGCTGGCGCGCTCCAGCAAAAAGGTCAGCAGTTCGGTCTTGGCGAAGATCCGCGTGACCAGTTCGCAATCCTTGAGGTTGTACTTGGCCAGCGCCGGTTTGTCCTCGGCGAACATGCGGTTGATTTCGTCCATGCGCTGGTACGGGTTGTCGATCGACTTGCCTTCGCCGAGCAGGGTCTGCGCGACGTTTTCCAGGCTGAACGAGGGGAAGCTCCAGGTCGCCGAGCGTAGGGACTCGATACCGTCGATGATCAGTCGCCCCGCTGCCGAGGCGAAGTAGTGATTGCGGCTGCCGTGTTCGCGCCATTGCATCTCTTCGCCGCCACGGCCGATCTTCAGCGGCACGCCGAGGCGCCGCGCGTGTTCGTGGAGGATGCGCAAATCGAACTGCACGACGTTCCAGCCGATGATCGCGTCGGGGTCGTGACGGGCGAACCAGTCGTTGAGCTTCTTCAGAATGACCGTGCGTGAGTCGCAGTATTCGAGGTCAAAGTCGACGATGCTGTCATCGCCGTTCGGCGCGCCGAGCATGTACACCTGACGCTCGCCACAACCTTCGAGGGCAATCGAATACAACTCGCCGGTTTCGGTGGTTTCGATGTCGAGCGAGACCAGGCGCAGCTTCGGTCGGTAATCGGGGTCAGGTTTGAGCTGCGCGTTGAGCAATACGCCGTCGGCATCGGGCGTGCCGCTGAACCGCACCGGTGCGGTGATGAAGCGCTCCATCAGATAGCGCTCCGGCGGGCGCACGTCGGCTTCGTAGACGTCGACCCCGTTGCGGTTGAGCGCGGTTTCCAGGCGCATCAACTGGCCGTGTTGCTGGCAATACAGACCGAGTACCGGGCGATGTTCGAAATCCTGCAAGGCCAAGGGGCGCAGTTCGACGTTCTTTTCGTCGTGCAGCAGGCGTTCGGCCGCTTCGCGCTGCTCGGCAGGAATAAATGCCACCGACGGCTGATGCGGCAGACGCACACGACGCGGCCCGGCGTCGGTCGCCAGCCAGAACTCGACTTCGGTGCCGGCCGCTGTATCGCGCCAATGCCGGGTCAGGACGAAGCCCTGCGGTAAATCCACCACTGCAACCTCAGGAATTGAAACAGAAGCGCATTCTACGCGGCATTGTGTGGGATGACCCTGGCGATAAATCGCCATCAGAAACGGAAAAACCCGGCAAATGACGTTTTTTGCGTGTTATCTGCCGCTTTGCCACCTTGCCCTGCGCGCTTGCGTCTACGATGCTTGGATAACAACGACAACACCTGAGTAACCGCCATGAAGACCGTCGCCCAACTGCTCAAGCTCAAAGATCAGAAAAATCAGGAAGTGCACCAGATCAAACCTGATCACATGGTGCTCGAAGCGCTGATGAAGATGGCCGAGAAAAACGTCGGCGCCTTGCTGGTGGTCGAAGACGATAAAGTGGTCGGCATCATCAGCGAACGCGACTACGCGCGCAAACTGGTGTTGCATGGTCGCTCATCCGTGGGCACGCCGGTGCGCGACATCATGGTGGCGAACGTGATCACCGTGGACACCCATCAAACCGTCGACACCTGCCTGGGCATCATGTCCGACAAACGCCTGCGCCACTTGCCGGTGGTCGAGAACGGCAAGTTGATCGGTTTGCTGTCGATCGGTGACCTGGTCAAGGAAGCGATTGCCGAGCAGGCGGAGCTGATCAAGCAACTGGAACAGTACATTCGCGGGGAATAACTTTTCAGGATCATCCCCTACCCCTGTGGGAGCGAGCTTGCTCGCGAAGGCGGAGTATCAGTCGACGCTTGTTTTTCTGACCCACCGCTTTCGCGAGCAAGCTCGCTCCCACAGGGTTCTTTAGCGGTCAGAACGGCCAATGCCGGGCGAACACCGGCGCCAGCACCGGATGCCGGTCAATCCGCTGCAACCACGCATAAAACCCCGGCCGCGTCTGGCGCAAATGCTCGCGGCTGCCCGCCCAGCGCGTCACCACCGCCGCCAGCACATCCAGCGCCCCCGGCGTTTCGTCATCCAGATACAACTCGGCGGAAAACTGGTCGGCAAACACCTCCCAACTCCAGTGCAAACGCTCGCGCGCGCCGGCCACCAGATTCTGCCGCGAGGCTTCGTCAGGCATCAGCAGCCAGCGCTCCGGATAATCGATGACGCCGATCGCTGCGTAGCAATTGCTGACGATGTAGACCAGGCCGCGAATCGCCTGATCACGATCCTCCGCCTTCGCCGGCAGTAAACCCGACTTGGGAAACGTCAGGCCCAGATGAATCAGGATTGCCGCGCTCTCGGTGATGGCGCTGCCGTCGGGCAGTTGCAAGGTCGGTATCTGCTTGAGTGGATTGAGCTGGGCCAGCGCCTCGGCGGCTTCGGTGCTGGCTTCGATATCAATGAAACGGTAAGCGATCTGGCACAGCTCCAGCGCCGCTTCGATGGCGGCTGCGCCTGAATTTCTGTGCCCGTAGAGCTGGTACATATCCAATCCCCCCGAAAAGACCATTGCCACAGGGTAGATGGCTGTAGCGTGGGTGTAGAAAAAATCTGCCTGTGTATCGGTTTTGGCACGGTTTTCCCATGCACTCGCGACTTGCGAATTCAAACCTCGCAAAACAGCGCTGGCGGTGCCCATCCCGCACCAAGAGCAATCATCGAACGCTATCCGCGTTCTTGTAAGGTGCGATACCGAACCAAAAGTTCGCGTATCCGAGCTGGCAACAAGGAGTTCACCGCGTGAATCTTCAAACGCTTTGCCGCATCAACCTCTGCTTGCCTCTTTGTGCACAACGCCGAGTTCATTCGAACAGTCCCGGCGACCAACGCCTTTACTTTATTACCTGACTCCACGACCGCGCCCTGTGATCGGCAATGACTTATTCGCCGGCAATGGCGTGCTATTTATTTTTTAAATACAACTCACAAAGTTATTGCACAACCAACGTATTAAATGAACGCAAGCAGGATTGTCGAACAATAACTTTCAGCGATTTTACAAGCGCACCAAAACAGCTCCAGCGACTTGGACCAAACAGCACAGCAAACATTGATTTCATTTAAACAAGAACAAGGAACATACGCCGTGACCCGCTAAAACATTGGCCCGCACCAAATCAGTCCGCCGCGCACCAGCAAGTGCCCCGGCCGCCAGCCACGCCACCGCTCTATCCCGCCGATCAGCGTGATAGCGCGTAGAGCCTGACTCGCCTCTGAAAAAGCTCCGCCAACAGGAGTAACGGGAATCCGTACGCCGGAGAAAAACCACGGCGATGTCAAAACTTATATAAATGCGACACGGGTAACACTCATGAAATAACCGATCTACATTTCGGCAATATCTGGCACAACGGTTGCAATATGTAACAAGCATGAGACACCGACAGTGCGCTCACGCAATAGAAGAACAACCAGGGAATGGCCAATGAACACTCGAAGTCGATGACGCCACGCCAGTAAGTTTGCACAAGCCTTGTTAACCAGATAGTTGAAATATCGGCTTCTGCACACCTTGAAGAAAGTTGCACCCACCCACTCGAATATCCCCTGGATGTTCGGACGGCACCTTATTGCCCTTCATCAACCCGAGGGAGCTTTAATGAACGATGCGGTAAAGCACAGAACCCTGCCGGGGCCGTTGCGGGAAGCGCCAGTCCCGCCGCCACCGGGCAGGCCGGCGTTTAAAGCCAATACCTCGCAACCCGGCAGTCTGAATAAACAGCAAATGGTGTTGCTGGTCGCTGTGTCGGCGCTGATACATGGCGGCGCCTGGTGGTTTCTCCAGCAATCCAAAACACAGCCATTGCCAACGCCACCGCAGATTCCGGAAATGACCGTCGAGCTGACAAGTCCGACGCCACCGGCACCGCCGACACCGGAACCGCCACCACCGCCTCCCCCACCACCGCCTCCCGAACCGGAGCAACCGGTGGAAGACGAGGACGCGGTCAAGCCTCCGCCGAAACCGGTGGAGAAACCCAAGCCGATCGAAAAACCGAAACCGGTCGAGAAGCCGAAACCGGTGAAAAAGGTCGAGCCACCGAAAGCCCCACCCGCCCCGGCACAACCGGCCGCTCCTGCTGCACCGGCGACACCTAGCGCACCACCGGCCCCTGCCGCTGCGCCGGGCCCGGTCAAGGAATCGGCAGCGATCTCGGGCCTCGCCAGCCTCGGCAACCCGCCGCCGGAATACCCGTCGCTGGCCCTGCGACGCAACTGGGAAGGCAGCGTGGTGCTGCGTATTCAGGTGCTCGCCAATGGTCGTGCAGGCTCGGTGACGGTGACCAAATCCAGCGGCAAGCCGCAACTGGATGACGCCGCCGTCGCCGCCGTGAAGAACTGGAAATTTATTCCGGCCAAACGCGGTGACACGCCGATCGACGGCTTCGCCACCCAGACCATCGATTTCAAATTGCCGCAATAACCGAACGCTCAATCAACGCACAACCGAATAACGCAAGCGAGGTGTAACCATGAACGATTTGTCTTCGATGATTGTCCCCGGTGTCCTCTGGGGCCTGGTGCTGTTTTCCGTGGTCAGTTGGGCGATTCTGCTGGTCAAGTCGGCGCAGTACCTGCGGCAGAAAGCGCAGAACAAACAATTCACCAAGGCCTTTTGGGGCGCGCCGGATCTGCTCACCGCCGCCGAACACGCCAGCCAGTACCCGGGCTCACTGGCGCGCATCGCCAGCAGCGGTTTCGAAGCACTGCTGGTGGAAGACTCGCCACGCACCACGCAGCAATTGGCGCACACCATCAACCGCTCGGATCGCCTGGAACGCAACCTGCGCCAGCAGATCCAGAAGGAACGCCGCTCGCTGGAAAACGGTCAGGCGATCCTCGCCAGTATCGGCAGCACCGCGCCGTTCATTGGCCTGTTCGGCACCGTTTGGGGAATCATGGAAGCGCTGAAAAGCATCGGCGAAACCGGTTCGGCCAGCCTTGAAGCAGTGGCTGGGCCGATCGGTCACGCGCTGATCGCCACCGGCGTGGGTATCGCCGTCGCGGTGCCGGCGGTGCTGATTTACAACTTCTTCCTGCGCCGCTTGAAACTCGCTTCGGCAGACATGGATGACTTCGCCCACGACTTTGACGCCCTCGCCTCGCGCAGTGCGTTTTCCATCAGCCGTCAGGCCATCGCCAGCAAAACCACGGCCGCCGTGCGGGAGGCCAGCTGATGTCGTTCTCCACTCAAGACAGCGATGAAGTGCTCAGCGAAATGAACGTCACGCCACTGGTCGACGTGATGCTCGTGTTGCTGGTGGTGTTCATCGTCACCGCGCCGCTGATGACCAACGCGATCAAAGTGAATCTGCCGAAAACCGACGCCGTCGCCCCCGCCGAAAAGAAAGACCCGGTGGTGGTCAGCGTCGATCAGGACGGCAAGTTCTATCTGGCCAAGACCGAGTTGGCCCCGGAATCACTGGAAGCCAGCCTCAAGGAGGTCAAGGCCAAGGACGCCGAAGTCCGCGTGCAGTTGCAGGCCGACTCCGCCGTCAATTACGGCCAGGTGGCGAAAGCCATGGCGTCGATCGAACGCTCGGGCATTACCAAAATATCGGTGATGACCACCCACTGAGTGCGGTGGCGGGCGCGCAGTGAAAAACGCGCCCGCCACCGCCCGCTGAATCCTGTCGCAATCAGCCGACCGAAAAACGCCACGCGTCTTCGGAGGGGATCGGCTTGCTTGAAGAAAGTGGTTTTCCGCACGCGGTATCACCGATAGCGGAGCAATGAGGGGCTCACAAGGCCAATTCGATAACGTCTAAAAAGTCGGAAATAACCATGCTGATGAACACTCCACGCTTCACGCTCAAACCCTTGGTGGCCACGATTTCTCGCCACCGTTTTGTTCCGTTGTATCTGGTGGCCATGGGGATGGGCGCCGGGACTGTGCAGGCGGCCGAGGACGACAACGCTGGCGTCCCGGCGGCTGCAGCGGTGGTTGCGCCGACCACGCAACTGCAACGGGTGGAAGTGACCGGTTCGGCGATTCGCCGGGTCGATGCGGAAACGGCGGTGCCGATCACCATTCTCAAGGCCGATGAGCTGCGCAAACAGGGCGTGACCACCACCGCCGAACTGGTGCAGCGCATCACCGGCAGCCAGTCGATCAACAACAGTGCTGGCTCGGTCGGCGCGGCGACTGGCGGCGCCTCGTTCGCTGACATGCGCGGTATCGGCGCGAACAAGACGCTGGTGCTGCTCAACGGTCGACGCCTGGCCAACAATGCCTTGTCGGGCACCAACTCGGCCGGCGGCGCGGTGGATCTGAACATGATTCCGTTTGCCGCCATCGAACGCGTGGAAGTGCTGCGTGACGGCGCCTCGGCCCTGTACGGCACCGACGCCATCGGCGGTGTGATCAACTTCATCACCAAGAAATCCCTGACCGACGGCCAGTTGACCCTCGGCGGCGAAACCCCGACCCACAGCGGCGGCGGCCAAACCAAAGACATGAGCGCCAGTTGGGGCTACGGCGATCTGGAAGAAGACCGCTTCAACGTCCTCGGCGTGTTCAACTACAACAAGCAGCAGAACCTCGACGCCAACGACCGCTCTTTTGCTACTGACTACGCCCCCGGTCGCGGTCTCGATCAGACCTCGGGCACCGCGTTCCCCGGCAACTACAGTCAGAACGGCAACGCCACTAACCCGTTGGCCAACAGCAATTGCAACGGCCCCAACCTGATCGCCCGCGACGGCTTGTGCCGCTTCAGCACCCGCGAATTCATCGACCTGGTGCCGCAGACCGAGAAGACCTCGTTCTTCGGCAAGACCACCGGCAAGCTCGGCGACGATCACAACGTCAATCTCGAATACTTCTGGTCGCGCAACAACAACGCCACAGCGGTCGGCCCTGCGCCGTTGACCGGTCTGAGCCTCGACGGTTCGTCGCCCTACTACCCCGGCAATGGCATCACCCCGGCGCCCACCGATTTCGCCCTCGACCCGACCCAACCGGTCGATGTGAACTGGCGCGAAACCGCTGCCGGCCCGCGTGAATCGAAAGACCAAAACACCAGCCAGCGCTTTTTGCTCAGCTTCGATGGTCTGGTCGGCGGTTGGGATTACAACCTCGGCGCCTCGTACAACCAGAACAAAATCGTCTCCAGCGTCACCAGCGGTTATGTCAGCGATCAGGCAATGATCGACGGTCTGGCCAGCGGTTTGCTCAACCCGTTCGGCCCGCAGTCGGCCGCCGGTCAGCAGTACATCGATAACGCGGCGTACCACGGCGCCTATTCCACTGCTGTGGGCCGTGTAGCCGGTTTCGATGGTCGTATCAGTCGTGAAATCGGCGACTGGTTCGGCGCCGGCCCTTCCGGTCTGGCACTGGGTGGCGAGTACCGCAAAGAGAAATTCCACCAGGACTTCGAGTCGTTCGCTGGCGACATCCAGAGCCTCGGTATCGACCCGGCGGGCAGCGTCGAGGGCGATCGCAGCGTCAAAGCCGCCTACGCCGAAATCAACGTGCCGGTGCTCGACAGCCTTGAACTGTCCGCCGCCGTGCGTCACGACAAATACAGCGACTTCGGCAGCACCACCAACCCGAAATATTCGTTCCGTTATCAGCCGTTGAAAGAACTGGTGGTGCGTGGCGCGTACAGCGAAGGTTTCCGTGCGCCGTCGCTGTACGAGCTGTATTCGCCGCGCAGCATCACCTTCACCCAGGGCTACTACAACGACCCGGTGCTGTGTACTGGCGGCGTGGTGCAACCGGGCGGTAACGGCGGCCGCGATTGCGGTCAGCAGTTCCTCAACCAGATTGGCGGCAACGAAGACCTGGCCCCGGAGAAGGCGCGTAACGTGACGCTGGGCTTCGTCTATCAGCCGATCAACAACCTGTCGGTGGGTCTGGATTTCTGGTGGATTCACATCTCCAACCAGATCCAGCCGTCCCCGGAATCCACCGTGTTTGATCAGGCCGGCTCCTACCCGGACCGCTTCGTGCGCAACGCCGATGGCACGCTCAACTACATCGTCACCGGCAACGCCAACCTTGGCATCGTCGAAACCAACGGTGTCGATGTGTCGCTCGACTATCGCTTCCCGAACACGCCGTACGGCCAGTTCGGTCTGGGGCTGCAAGGTACTTACGTCGACGAGTACGACTTCCAGAGCACCATCAAAGGCCCGTTCACCGACAAGGTCGGCGACTTCCAGGGTGACGGCGTGATCGCGCGCTGGAAGCACAACCTCACCGGCAGCTGGACCTTCGGCGCGGCGCGGGCGGCGCTGACCAACCGCTTCACCACCGGTTACAACGACTACGACCGCGACACCCACGCGCGCGTGGCGTCGTATTCGGTGTGGGACCTGTCGGCCGGCTACACCTTCAACAAGGTGCTGGATGTCGATGCCGGGATGAAGAACGTGTTTGACCGCAACCCACCGTTCTCCAACCAGGCCTACAACTTCCAAAGCGGCTATGACCCGCGCTACACAGATCCGCTGGGGCGTACCTTGTTTGCGCGCATGACTTACCACTTCTAACCGAGAGCACCGCAACTCCTGTAGGAGTGAGCCTGCTCGCGATAGCGTTTTTTCAGACAACCTTGCAGGGTCTGACTTGGCCTCATCGCGAGCAGGCTCACTCCTACAGTTTTGACCTGTGTGCATTCAGGAACTAAGGAGTGACTTCATGAGTTTTTTGCGCAACATGGCGGGCCTGCTTCTGGGTGGTGCGCTGCTATGCACCGGCACCTCGGCGCTGGCCGCTGGCAGTTATGCGCTGACGGTGTACGGCGAGGCGCCGAAGTATCCGGCGAATTTCCAGCATTTCGATTTCGTCGACCCCAAGGCACCCAAGGGCGGTTCACTCAGTCGCGCGTCGATGGAGATCGGCCAGTACAACTACATCAGCCCGTATGCCGATCAGGGCATTTCCGTGGTGCAGGTCAACGACTGGGTGTACTCGCCATTGGCGTTCCGCTCGCTCGACGAGCCCTACACCGTTTACGCATTGGTCGCGCAACAGATCGAGCGCGATCCCGAAGGTATGTGGGTGCGTTTCACCCTCAATCCAAAGGCACGCTTCGCCGACGGCACGCCGATTACCGCCGAAGACGTGCGCTACACCTTCAACCTGTTGATGACCAAGGGCAGCCTCAGTTATCGCCAGCAATACGCCGACGTGCAGGACGTGCTGATCGAAGGCCCACGGCAGGTGCGCTTCACCTTCAAGAACAACCTCAACCGCACCCTCGCGCTGGATCTGGCGACCATGCGCGTGGTCCCCGAACACTGGTGGAAAACCCGCGACTTCGCCAATGGCGGCGGTTTCGAGCCACCGCTGGGCAGCGGTCCGTACCGGGTGAGCAAGGTCGACGCCGGGCGCAGCATCAGTTTCCAGCGCGATCCGGACTGGTGGGGCAAGGACCTGCCGGTCAATCGCGGCATGTACAACTTCGACACGCTCACGGTGAATTTCTACGGCGACACCGACGTCGCCCGGCAACTGTTGCAGGCGGGCGCATTCGACTACAACCGCGAGTTCTCCTCGTCTGGTTACGTGGTCGGCTACGACAGCCCGGCACTGCGTGATGGTCGCTTGCAACAGTCGATCCTCGCCCCGAACAAACCCACCGCCGCTCAGGGCTTCGTGTTCAACCTGCAGAACCCGTTCTTCAAGGATCGCCGCGTGCGTCAGGCGATCAGCCTGCTGTGGGATTTCGAGTGGACCAACAAACAGATGATGCGCGGCTTCTACGTGCGCCAGAACAGCTTCTGGCCGAAGAGCGAAATGGCCGCCACCGCCCTGCCCGACGCTGAAGAATTGAAGATCCTCGAACCGCTGCGTGGGCAGATTCCCGACGAGGTCTTCACCGAGGTTTATCAGGCGCCGAAAACCGATGGCAGTGGCTACATCCGCGACAAACAATTGCAAGCGCTGAAGCTGCTCGCCGAAGCTGGCTGGACGCCGCAACACAATCGTCTGGTCAACGCTGCTGGCGAACCGCTGGAGTTCACTTTCCTCGACGGCCAGGGCGGCTTCGATCGCATGCTGTTACCGTTCAAACGCACCCTCGCGCAGATCGGCATCACGCTGAATTTGCGGCGCATCGATTCGGCGCAATACATCAACCGCCTCAACGCCCGCGACTACGACATGATCGTCGTCGCTTTCCCGCGCAGCGGCGATCCGATCGTCTCTCCCGGCCGCGAGTTGTACAGCCTGTACGCCTCGCAAAGCGCCACGCAAGTCGGCAGTTCCAACTCGATGGTGCTGGCCAATCCGGCGGTCGATCAACTGATTGACGGGCTGGTCCAGGCCAACAGCCGCGAAGCCATGGTGCATTACGCCCGCGCCCTCGACCGGGTGCTGCAATGGGGTTACTACATGATTCCCAACTACTACTCCAAAGGCACGCCGACGGTGTATCAGAACCGCTTCGGCATGCCGCCCGTGCAACCGGCGTATGACGAAGGCCTCAACACCTGGTGGGAGGTATCGGCCAAGGCGCTGACCACGCAACAGATGCACAGCCAACTCGCGGGGGGTCAGTGACATGCTGCGTTATCTGAGTCGACGTTTGCTGCTGATCATCCCCACGCTGCTGTGCATTCTGGTGGTGAATTTTCTGATTGTGCAGGCCGCGCCGGGTGGCCCGGTGGAGCAGGCCATTGCGCGCCTGCAAGGCTTCGGCGGGCACAGCATGGGCGGCGGTGGCGAGGTTGCTGCGGTTGGCGGTGCCGGGCGCAGCAGCCGTGGCCTCGACCCGGCGCTGATCGAGGAGATCAAACACCATTACGGCTTCGACAAACCGCTGCACGAACGCCTGTGGTTGATGCTGAAAAACTACGCGCAGCTGGATCTGGGCAGCAGCTTCTTTCGCGGCGCCAAGGTCACCGATCTGATTGTGCAGAAGCTGCCGGTGTCGCTGTCGCTGGGCTTGTGGGCGACGTTGATCACCTACCTGATTTCCATTCCGCTGGGCATCCGCAAAGCGATCAAGAACGGCAGCGCCTTCGATGTCTGGAGCAGCACGGCGATCATCATCGGCTATGCGATGCCGGCGTTCCTCTTTGCGATTCTGTTGATCGTGGTGTTCGCCGGCGGCAGCTACGTCAACTGGTTTCCAGTGCAGGGGCTGGTCTCGGATAACTTCGACAGCCTCAGCACGCTGGGCAAGGTCGGCGACTACCTCTGGCACCTGGTATTGCCGGTGACGGCGCTGGTGATCGGTGGCTTCGCCACGCTGACGATCCTCACCAAAAACAGCTTCCTCAACGAGATCAGCCGCCAGTACGTGATCACCGCCCGGGCCAAGGGTCTGACCGAGCGCCGCGTGCTCTACGGCCATGTGTTTCGCAACGCGATGTTGTTGGTAGTGGCCGGTGTGCCGTCGGCGCTGATCGAGGTGTTCTTCGCCGGTTCCTTGCTGATCGAAACCATCTTCAACCTCGACGGCCTCGGGCGCATGAGTTACGAGGCAGCAGTGTCGCGGGATTACCCGGTGGTGTTCGGCGCGTTGTTTCTGTTCACCCTGTTCGGCCTGTTGATCAAGCTGATCGGCGATCTCTGCTACACCCTGCTCGACCCGCGCATCGACTTCTCGGCGAGGACTGCCTGATGTTCACTCTTTCTCCTCTCGGTCAGCGCCGCGTTGCGCAGTTCAAGGCCAACCGGCGCGGGCGCTGGTCGTTGTGGTTGTTTATCGGCCTTTGCCTGATCTGTCTGGGCGGCGAGTTGATCGCCAACGACAAGCCGCTGGTGATCCGTTACCACGACGCCTTTTACTTCCCGATCCTCAGCGATTACCTGGAAACCGATTTCGGCGGCGAGCTGCCGTTTCAGCCGGATTACGCCAGCGGTTACGTGCACAAACTGATCGAGGATCAGGGCGGCTGGATGCTGTTTCCGCCGATCCCGTTCAGCTACGACACGGTCAATTACGACCTCAGCGAACCGGCGCCGAGTCCGCCGTCCTCGAGCAACTGGCTGGGCACCGATGATCAGGCGCGCGACGTGTTGGCGCGGGTTATTTTCGGCACGCGAATTTCGATTCTGTTTGCGCTGATCCTCACTGGCATCAGTGCGTTGATTGGCATCGTAGCCGGAGCATTGCAGGGTTATTACGGCGGTTGGGTCGATCTGCTCGGGCAACGGGTGCTGGAGATCTGGTCGGGGTTGCCGGTGCTGTACCTGCTGATCATTTTGTCCGGGTTCGTCTCGCCGAGTTTCTGGTGGCTGCTGGGGATCATGGCGTTGTTTTCCTGGCTGGCGCTGGTTGATGTGGTGCGCGCAGAGTTCTTGCGTGGGCGCAATCTGGAATACGTCAAAGCGGCGCGAGCGCTGGGCCTGACCGACAACGAGCTGATGTGCCGGCATATTCTGCCCAACGCGATGACCTCCACCCTCACCTATCTGCCATTCATTCTGACTGGTGCGATTGCGACGCTGACTGCGCTGGATTTTCTTGGCTTCGGCATGCCCGCCGGCACCGCGTCGCTGGGCGAATTGATCGGTCAGGCCAAACGCAACCTGCAAGCGCCGTGGCTAGGGCTGACGGCGTTTTTCGCGTTGGCACTGATTCTGTCCTTGTTGGTTTTTATTGGTGAGGCTTGCCGTGATGCATTCGATCCCCGGAGCTGAGATGAACGACAATTTGATCGAGATCCGCGATCTGCGCGTGGCCTTCGCCGGGCAAGAAGTGGTGCACGGTTTGAACCTGGATATTCGCCGTGGCGAATGTCTGGCACTGGTCGGTGAATCCGGCTCGGGCAAGTCGGTGACGGCGCATTCGATTCTGCGTTTGTTGCCGGGCAAGAACGTCAGCAGCAGCGGCGCGATCCGCTATAACGGCGTGGATTTGCTGCACGCCAGCGAGCAGCAGATGCGCGGTTTGCGCGGCAACCGCATTGCGATGATTTTCCAGGAGCCGATGACCTCGCTGAACCCACTGCACACGGTGGAAAAACAGGTCAGTGAAGTGCTGGAGATTCACAAGGGTCTGAAGGGCCGCGCTGCCCGTGAGCGGACGTTGGAGTTACTGGAGCTGGTCGGCATTCGCCAGCCTTTGCAGCGTTTGAAAGCCTATCCGCATCAGCTTTCCGGCGGTCAGCGGCAACGGGTGATGATTGCCATGGCGCTGGCCAACGAGCCGGAACTGTTGATCGCCGATGAGCCAACCACGGCGCTGGATGTCACGGTGCAGCAGAAGATTCTCGAGTTGCTGATCGAGTTGCAGCAACGCCTTGGCATGTCGCTGTTGCTGATCAGCCATGACCTCAATCTGGTGCGGCGCATTGCGCAGCGGGTGTGCGTGATGCGTCACGGTGAGATCGTTGAGCAGGCGGATTGCGAAGCGTTGTTTCGGGCGCCGCAGCATCCTTACAGTCGCTTGTTGATCGAGGCCGAACCGAGCGGTGCGCCAGTGCCGAGTGAGTTCGAGCACAACCTGCTTGAAGTCGATGACTTGAAGGTCTGGTTCCCGTTGCCCAAAGCACTGTTCAGCCGCCAGCAGGATTACATCAAAGCGGTGGACGGCGTGAGCTTCACCCTGCAGCGGGGCAAGACCTTGGGGATTGTCGGCGAGTCCGGTTCAGGAAAATCGACGCTGGGTCAGGCGATCCTGCGGCTGGTCGAGTCCGAGGGCAATATCCGTTTCGGCAACAAGCAATTGAGCCTGCTCAATCAGCGTCTGATGCGGCCGTTGCGGCGGCAGATTCAAGTGGTGTTCCAGGATCCGTTCGGCAGCCTCAGCCCACGGATGTCGGTGCAGCAGATCATTGCCGAGGGGTTGCTGACCCATGGCATCGGCACTGAAGCCGAGCGGGAAGCGGCGGTGATTCGCGTACTGGAGGAAGTTGGCCTCGATCCACAGAGCCGGCATCGTTATCCCCACGAATTTTCCGGCGGCCAGCGCCAGCGTATTTCCATCGCCCGCGCACTGGTGCTGGAACCGGCGCTGATTCTGCTCGATGAACCGACTTCGGCACTGGATCGCACGGTGCAGAAACAGGTGGTGGAGTTGTTGTGGCAATTGCAGATCCGGCATGGACTGACGTATCTGTTTATCAGCCATGATCTGGCGGTGGTGCATGCGCTGGCGCATGACTTGATGGTGATCAAGGATGGCAAGGTGGTTGAGCAGGGTTCGTCGCGCGAGATTTTTGCTGCGCCGCAACACCCCTACACCCAAGAATTACTGAACGCCTCCGGCCTCAAGACCGACACAAAACCCTGTAGGAGTGAGCCTGCTCGCGATAGCGGTATCCCAGTGACATGAGTTTTGACTGACCCACCGCCATCGCGAGCAGGCTCACTCCTACAAGGGATTGGGGTGGGTCATTGAAATATTTTTCATGGCCACTGCATCCAAACGCCTCCGTCACGGGTAGTCCCTGTAACAGCCCTCTTCGGCTGTCAGCGGTCTACCCTTTCGGAGATAACACTGATGAACATCACCCAGCTGATTGGCCTCACCGGTTTGCTCGCCCTGTCGTCGACAACCTTCGCCCAAAGCAGTTACCCCGACGCGATCAAAGTCCCGGACGGCCACAAGATCGCGATGGAAACCACCGGCGTCGGCGAGATCACCTACGAATGCCGTGACAAAGCCAATACCCCGGGACAGACCGAGTGGACCTTCGTCGGCCCGAAAGCGGTACTCAATGATCGCAGCGGCAAGCAGGTCGGCACCTACTTCGGCCCACCGGCCACCTGGCAGGCCAAGGACGGTTCGAAAGTCACCGGAACGCAATTGGCCGTGGCGCCGTCGACTCCGGGCAACCTGCCCTATCAACTGGTCAAGGCCAATCCGGCCGAAGGCAAAGGCGCGATGAGCGGCGTGAGTTACATCCAGCGTGTCGCACTCAAGGGTGGCGTGGCGCCGGGCAGCGAATGCACGGCGGCGAACAAGGGCAAGCAGGAAGTGGTGAAGTACCAGGCCGACTATATTTTCTGGGCGGCGAACTGATCTCCGGATCCACCACAAATCCCCTGTAGGAGTGAGCCTGCTCGCGATAGCGGAGTGTCAGCCAACATATGCGTCACT
>NZ_JBSVXS010000089.1:0-23032 GCF_054070155.1 Pseudomonas sp. SDT291_1_S447 | reverse complement strand
CGTTGTCGTGGGTTCGATCCCCATCGTCCACCCCATATTTCGAAAGGCGCCAGATGTAACAGTCTGGCGCCTTTGCTTTAAAGCTTCACCTGCGGATGTGGTGGAATTGGTAGACACACTGGATTTAGGTTCCAGCGCCGCGAGGCGTAAGAGTTCGAGTCTCTTCATCCGCACCAATTAAAGCTTCATTCATGTCTTCGGGCTGGTGAGGTTTCAACAAAGAAGTTGTTTGGCTTTTTTGTTACGCAATATGGTGGGCGTAGCTCAGTTGGTAGAGCACGGGATTGTGACTCCCGTTGTCGTGGGTTCGATCCCCATCGTCCACCCCATATTTCGAAAGGCGCCAGATTTAACAGTCTGGCGCCTTTTTTGTTTTGCGGTTTTGAAAACCGGCATGGCCGGTTTCCGGACGCAGGAGTAGGGCGCTTCGTCGTATTTATGTTGCTCGATGATGCTGCACTGCTCGCCGGGCTTGCTTGCAAGAACGGCCGTCAGGGAGTGATCGGCAGTCTCTTCTATATATAGAAGCGGTTGGCGCAGAGCCCTGGCGTGATTGGTTGTATTCGCCTGTGGGGCGCGCTGCATTGGTGTGGCGGTCCCGATAAAATGCCTGCTGTTTTTTTACCCGTTTTCAGTAGGGTGACTTCTTGAGTTTGACCCACTAGAATGCATGCCCTTGATTCTGGGGTCGGAAACGGCCGGCTAACGTCTGTGCAACGAGGAATATCCATGCAAGTTTCTGTTGAAAATACTACTGCTCTCGAGCGCCGCATGAGCGTCACCGTGCCGGCAGAGCGCATCGAGACTCAGGTCAACAAGCGTCTGCAGCAGACCGCCCAAAAGGCCAAGATTGCTGGCTTCCGTCCAGGCAAAGTGCCAATGAGCGAAATCAAGCGCCGTTTCGGTGCTGATGCTCGTCAGGAAGCTGTAGGCGACGTGATCCAGTCCTCCTTCTACGAAGCTGTGGTTGAGCAGAAGCTGAACCCTGCTGGTTCGCCTTCGATCGAGCCTAAGTCGCTCGAAGCTGGCAAGGATCTGGAATACGTTGCTGTGTTCGAAGTATTCCCAGAGTTCACCGTTGCCGGTTTCGACGGCATCACCGTTGAGCGCCTGAGCGCTGACGTGGCTGACGCTGACCTGGACAAAATGCTCGACATCCTGCGCAAGCAGAACACCCGTTTTGAAGTGGCCGATCGCGCTGCCCAGAACGAAGACCAACTGAACATCGATTTCGTTGGCAAGGTTGACGGCGAAGTGTTCGCTGGCGGCTCCGCCAAAGGCACTCAACTGGTACTGGGTTCCGGCCGCATGATCCCAGGCTTCGAAGAAGGCCTGGTTGGCGCTAAAGCCGGTGAAGAGCGCGTTCTGAACCTGACCTTCCCAGAGGACTATCAGAACCTGGACCTGGCTGGCAAAACCGCCGAGTTCACCGTAACTGTCAACACTGTTTCCGAGCCTAAGCTGCCAGAGCTGAACGAAGAATTCTTCGCTCAATTCGGCATCAAGGAAAGCGGCATCGACGGTTTCCGCACTGAAGTTCGCAAGAACATGGAGCGTGAACTGCGTCAGGCGATCAAATCCAAGGTCAAGAATCAGGTAATGGACGGTCTGCTGGCCACCAACCCTATCGAAGTGCCTAAGGCTCTGCTGTCCAACGAAGTTGACCGTCTGCGCGTGCAGGCTGTTCAGCAGTTCGGCGGTAACATCAAGCCTGATCAACTGCCGGCCGAGCTGTTCGAAGAGCAAGCCAAGCGCCGCGTTGTGCTGGGTCTGATCGTTGCTGAAGTGGTCAAGCAATTCGACCTGAAGCCTGACGACGCTCGCGTCCGCGAAATGATTCAGGAAATGGCTTCCGCTTACCAGGAGCCTGAGCAGGTTGTGTCGTGGTACTACAAAAACGAGCAGCAGCTGAACGAAGTGCGTTCGGTTGTGCTGGAAGAGCAAGTTGTGGATACTGTTCTGCAGAAAGCTAGTGTGACCGACAAAGCGGTCTCTTACGAAGAAGCAGTCAAGCCGGTAGAAGCTCCAACAGCCGACTGATTGGTTTTGCGTTAAGAAGTACACACCATAAGCCAGCTCTCGAGCTGGCTTATGCGTATTCAAGACATAACTATTTGGGAGCGACTGCAGAGCATGTTCCGTAATTCTTATATTCAGCAGAACTCTGATATCCAGGCCGCCGGCGGCCTGGTCCCGATGGTTGTCGAGCAATCTGCTCGTGGCGAACGCGCCTATGACATCTATTCGCGCCTGCTCAAGGAGCGAGTGATCTTTCTGGTTGGTCCGGTAGAGGACTACATGGCCAACCTGATCTGCGCGCAACTGCTGTTCCTTGAAGCGGAAAACCCGGACAAGGACATCCATCTCTACATCAACTCCCCGGGCGGTTCGGTGACAGCGGGCATGTCGATCTACGACACCATGCAGTTCATCAAGCCGAACGTGTCGACCACCTGCATCGGTCAGGCCTGCAGCATGGGCGCATTCCTGCTGACCGCAGGTGCCCCGGGCAAGCGTTTCTGCCTGCCGAACTCGCGCGTGATGATTCACCAGCCACTGGGCGGTTTCCAGGGCCAGGCGTCGGACATCGAAATCCACGCCAAGGAAATCCTCTTCATTCGCGAGCGTCTGAACACGCTGATGGCCAAGCACAGCGGCCGTACTCTGGAAGAAATCGAGCGCGATACCAATCGCGACAACTTCATGAGTGCAGAAGCTGCGAAGGAATATGGCCTGATCGACGAAGTGATCAACCAGCGCCCAGCTTAAAATAAGCAGCTCAAAATAGGCTTGGTCGGCTTGTCTGATCAGCGGCGGGCTTGAAAAAGCCCGCAATAGCCTTCATCTTGTGTTGCAAGCCTATCGGATTTGGATCGAACGAATGACTGACACCCGCAACGGCGAGGACAACGGCAAGCTGCTCTATTGCTCCTTCTGTGGCAAAAGCCAGCATGAAGTGCGCAAATTGATTGCCGGCCCCTCGG
Organism: Pseudomonas sp. SDT291_1_S447; assembly: GCF_054070155.1. Lineage (NCBI taxonomy): Bacteria > Pseudomonadati > Pseudomonadota > Gammaproteobacteria > Pseudomonadales > Pseudomonadaceae > Pseudomonas > Pseudomonas sp. SDT291_1_S447. Next base: position 20,048 of record NZ_JBSVXS010000089.1, on the reverse strand, counting down.
TCTTTATCTGCGACGAGTGCGTCGACCTGTGCAATGACATCATCCGTGAGGAGGTGCAGGAAGCCCAGGCCGAAAGCAGCGCGCATAAATTGCCTTCGCCTAAAGAAATCAGCGGCATCCTTGACCAGTACGTCATTGGTCAGGAGCGTGCGAAAAAGGTTCTGGCCGTAGCGGTGTACAACCACTACAAGCGCCTGAACCAGCGTGACAAAAAGGCTGACGACGTCGAACTCGGCAAGAGCAACATCCTGCTGATCGGCCCGACAGGCTCCGGTAAGACCCTGCTGGCCGAAACACTGGCCCGCTTGCTGAACGTTCCGTTCACCATCGCCGACGCAACCACCCTCACCGAGGCGGGTTACGTGGGTGAAGATGTCGAGAACATCATTCAGAAGCTGCTGCAGAAGTGCGATTACGACGTAGAGAAGGCCCAGATGGGTATTGTCTACATCGACGAAATCGACAAGATTTCCCGCAAGTCCGACAACCCGTCGATTACCCGGGACGTTTCCGGTGAAGGCGTGCAACAGGCCTTGCTCAAGTTGATCGAAGGCACGGTCGCTTCCGTACCGCCGCAAGGTGGCCGCAAGCATCCGCAGCAGGAATTCCTGCAGGTCGACACCCGTAACATCCTGTTCATCTGCGGTGGTGCGTTCTCTGGTCTGGAAAAGGTTATTCAAAACCGTTCCACCAAGGGCGGCATCGGCTTCAACGCAGAAGTGCGCAGCAAGGAAGAAGGCAAGAAAGTCGGTGAATCCCTGCGTGAGGTCGAGCCTGACGATCTGGTCAAGTTCGGTCTTATCCCGGAATTCGTCGGTCGTCTGCCGGTCCTCGCGACGCTGGACGAGCTCGACGAGGCTGCGTTGATGCAGATCCTCACCGAGCCGAAAAATGCTCTGACCAAACAGTATGCCAAGCTGTTCGAGATGGAAGGCGTGGATCTGGAGTTCCGTACAGACGCGCTCAAATCGGTCGCCAAACGTGCACTGGAGCGTAAAACCGGTGCCCGTGGTCTGCGTTCGATTCTCGAAGGTGTACTGCTCGACACGATGTATGAGATCCCCTCGCAGTCCGAGGTGAGCAAAGTCGTGATCGATGAAAGCGTGATCGAAGGCAAGTCCAAGCCACTGTATATTTACGAAAACAGTGAGCCGACGGCCAAGGCAGCGCCGGACGCGTAAGCGTCCAGTCTGCTGGAATAAAGAAGGGGCCTTCGGGCCTCTTTTTTTTTATGTCATTTATTACATCCGCTTTGCGCTTGTTTTTTTTCAAGGCAGCCCCCATCTTGGTTTCAAGCTCAATTCCATCTGATTACGGCCATATGGCCGCCGTAGAGGCGAAATCATGAAGACAACCATCGAATTGCCTCTCCTGCCATTGCGTGATGTCGTGGTTTATCCGCACATGGTTATCCCGCTGTTCGTGGGGCGCGAGAAATCCATCGAAGCCCTCGAGGCCGCGATGGCGGGCGACAAGCAGATCCTGCTGCTGGCCCAGAGAAACCCGGCTGACGACGATCCCGGTGAAGACGCTCTCTATCGCGTAGGTACCATCGCCACTGTTCTACAGCTTCTGAAGCTGCCTGACGGCACCGTAAAGGTTCTGGTCGAGGGTGAGCAGCGTGGCACCGTCGAACGCTTCAGCGAAGTCGACGGCCACTGCCGTGCCGAAGTCTCGTTGATCGAAGAAGTCGACGCCGCCGAGCGCGAATCCGAAGTGTTCGTGCGCACACTGCTGTCGCAGTTCGAACAATATGTACAGTTGGGCAAGAAAGTCCCGGCTGAAGTCCTGTCGTCGCTCAACAGCATCGATGAGCCGGGTCGCCTGGTCGACACCATGGCGGCGCACATGGCGCTGAAAATCGAGCAGAAGCAGGAAATCCTCGAAATCATCGATTTGTCGGCGCGGGTCGAGCACGTTCTGGCGTTGCTGGATGCCGAGATCGATCTGCTTCAAGTCGAAAAACGCATTCGTGGTCGCGTCAAAAAGCAAATGGAGCGCAGTCAGCGCGAGTACTACCTGAATGAGCAGATGAAGGCCATTCAGAAAGAACTCGGTGACAGCGACGAAGGCCACAACGAAATCGAAGACCTGAAAAAGCGTATCGACGCTGCCGGTCTGCCGAAAGACGCGTTGGCCAAAGCCACTGCCGAGCTGAACAAGCTCAAGCAAATGTCGCCGATGTCCGCTGAGGCCACCGTGGTGCGCTCGTACATCGACTGGCTGGTGCAAGTTCCGTGGAAGGCGCAGAGCAAGGTTCGCCTGGACCTGGCGCGCGCAGAAGACATTCTCGATGCCGATCACTACGGTCTCGAAGAGGTCAAGGAACGTATCCTTGAATACCTCGCCGTGCAAAAACGCGTGAAGAAAATCCGTGGCCCGGTGTTGTGTCTGGTCGGTCCTCCGGGCGTGGGTAAAACCTCGCTGGCAGAGTCGATTGCTCACGCTACCAACCGCAAATTCGTGCGCATGGCCCTCGGTGGCGTGCGTGATGAAGCGGAAATTCGTGGTCACCGCCGGACTTACATCGGTTCGATGCCGGGAAGATTGATTCAAAAGATGACAAAGGTGGGTGTGCGCAACCCGCTGTTCCTGCTCGATGAAATCGACAAAATGGGCAGCGACATGCGTGGCGACCCGGCGTCGGCGTTGCTGGAAGTGCTCGATCCAGAGCAGAACCACAATTTCAACGACCACTATCTGGAAGTCGATTATGACCTTTCGGATGTGATGTTCCTGTGCACCTCGAACTCGATGAACATCCCGCCGGCGCTGCTCGACCGGATGGAAGTGATCCGTCTGCCGGGCTACACCGAAGACGAGAAGATCAACATCGCCGTCAAATACCTCTCGCCAAAACAGATCGCCGCTAACGGTCTGAAAAAGGGCGAGCTGGAATTCGACGCTGAAGCGATCCGCGACATCATCCGTTACTACACCCGTGAAGCCGGTGTGCGTGGCCTCGAACGTCAGATCGCCAAGGTCTGCCGCAAGGCCGTCAAAGAGCACGCGCTGGAAAAACGCTTCTCGGTGAAAGTGACAGCTGACTTGCTGGAACACTTCCTCGGTGTGCGCAAATTCCGCTACGGTCTGGCCGAACAACAGGATCAGATCGGTCAGGTGACCGGCCTTGCCTGGACTCAGGTTGGTGGTGAATTGCTGACCATCGAAGCCGCTGTTGTGCCGGGCAAAGGGCAATTGATCAAGACCGGTTCGCTGGGCGACGTGATGGTCGAATCGATCACTGCCGCGCTAACCGTGGTCCGCAGTCGTGCCAAGAGCCTGGGCATTCCCCTGGACTTCCACGAGAAGCGCGACACGCACATCCACATGCCGGAAGGGGCGACCCCGAAGGACGGCCCTAGCGCCGGTGTAGGCATGTGCACGGCGCTGGTGTCGGCGTTGACCGGCATTCCGGTGCGCGCCGATGTCGCCATGACCGGCGAAATCACGCTGCGTGGTCAAGTGCTGGCGATTGGCGGTCTGAAGGAAAAACTGCTGGCGGCTCACCGCGGCGGAATCAAGATTGTGATTATTCCGGAAGAGAACGTGCGTGATCTGAAGGAGATTCCTGACAATATCAAGCAGGATCTGCAGATTAAACCGGTTAAATGGATTGACGAGGTCCTGCAAATTGCGCTGCAATACGCGCCGGAGCCCTTGCCGGATGTGGCTCCGGAGATAGTTGCCAAGGACGAAAAACGTGAGTCTGACTCTAAGGAAAGAATTAGCACGCATTAATACGCTTTTGCCTGAGGGGCTTCCTTGACAGTTTTTTAGAGCCCTTGTTATAAAGCGGCTCTTAAGTGTCTGTAGGCCATTCAGCACTCGTTTTTGCTTTCACCAAAAAACTTAGAATCATCTCAAAATAGATATAAGGGGACTTAGAGTGAACAAGTCGGAACTGATTGATGCTATCGCTGCATCCGCTGATATCCCGAAAGCTGCTGCTGGCCGTGCGCTGGACGCTGTAATCGAATCCGTCACTGGCGCTCTGAAGGCTGGCGACTCCGTTGTTCTGGTTGGTTTCGGTACTTTCTCCGTGACGGATCGTCCGGCTCGTACCGGTCGTAACCCGCAGACCGGCAAGACTCTGGAAATCCCGGCTGCCAAGAAGCCAGGTTTCAAAGCCGGTAAAGCACTGAAAGAAGCTGTTAACTAAGTTTTCAGGTTTTTACCCATCCGGGTCGGGGTCATGCCTGACTTGGCAGCGGAGCGGTAGAGCAGGTAGCTGAAACAGTTGCCTGTAACGCCGGGATCGAGGGTTCGAGCCCTGTCCGCTCCGCCAGTTACGAGAAGGCGCATCCTCGGATGCGCCTTTCTTCTATCCGGATTCTACCCACGCTCCACGGTTGCCTAATTTTGAAGTTCAACCGTTTCTGGGGGACGCATGCTGCAGAATATCAGGGACAATTCACAAGGCTGGATTGCCAAGACCATTATCGGGGTCATCGTTGCACTGATGGCTCTGACCGGTTTCGACGCCATTTTCCAGGCCACGACTCACAAGAATGAGGCGGCCAAGGTCAACGGTGATGAAATCAGCCAGAACGAGCTGAGCCAGGCCGTTGATATGCAACGCCGTCAGCTGATGCAACAGCTGGGCAAAGACTTCGATGCTTCCTTGCTCGACGAAAAAATGCTCCGCGAATCGGCCCTCAAGGGTCTGATTGATCGCAAGCTGCTGCTGCAAGGCGCCGAACAAGCGAAGTTCGCTTTCTCCGAAGGCGCACTGGATCAAGTGATCCTGCAAACACCTGAATTCCAGGTGGACGGCAAGTTCAGCTCCGAGCGTTTCGACCAAGTAATCCGTCAACTGGGTTACAGCCGTATGCAATTCCGCCAGATGCTGGCTCAGGAAATGCTCATCGGCCAACTGCGCGCCGGTGTGGCGGGCAGCGGTTTCGTCACCGACGCCGAAGTGCTGGCATTTGCCCGTCTGGAAAAACAGACCCGCGATTTCGCCACCTTGAACGTCAAGGCTGACCCGGCTGCGGTCAAACTGACCGACGACGAGGTCAAGGCTTACTACGACGAACACGCCAAGGAGTTCATGACTCCGGACCAAGTGATCATCGATTACGTAGAGCTGAAGAAGTCTTCGTTCTTCGATCAGGTTGCCGTGAAAGACGAAGACCTGCAGGCGGCGTATCAGAAAGAGATCGCCAACCTGTCGGAACAGCGTCGTGCCGCGCACATTCTGATCGAAGTGAACGACAAGACCACCGAGGCTCAGGCCAAAGCGAAGATCGACGAAGTCCAGGCGCGTCTGGCCAAGGGCGAGAAGTTCGAAGCGCTGGCCAAAGAGTTCTCGCAGGATCCGGGTTCGGCCAATAACGGCGGTGACCTCGGTTACGCAGGCCCGGGCGTTTACGACCCGGCGTTCGAAAAAACCTTGTACTCCCTGTCGAAAGACCAGGTGTCCGAGCCGATTCGTACTGACTTCGGTTACCACTTGATCAAGCTGTTGGGTGTCGAAGCGCCTGAAGTGCCGACCTTGGCCAGCCTGAAAGACAAGCTGACCCGCGAGCTGAAAGCCGCGCAGGTCGAGCAGCGTTTCGTCGAGGCAACCAAGCAACTGGAAGACTCGGCGTTCGAAGCGTCTGACCTGGCTCAGCCGGCGGCGGATCTGAAGCTGACCGTGCACACCTCCAAGCCGTTCGGCCGTGAAGGTGGCGAAGGTGTTGCGGCCAACCGTGCCGTGGTTACTGCTGCGTTCAGTACCGAAGTGATCGACGAGGGTGCCAATAGCACCGCCATCGAGCTGGATCCGGAAACCGTGATCGTGCTGCGCTCCAAGGAGCACCTCAAGCCTGCGCAACTGCCGCTGGAAAGCGTGAATGCGGCGATCCGCACTCAGTTGACCAAAGAGCACGCCAGCGCGGCTGCCAAGACCAAGGCCGAGAAGCTGATCGCGGATCTGCGCGATGGCAAGGCGCCGTTGGACAAGGCGGTTGAGGGGCAGAACTGGAAAACCACTGAAGCGGCCACCCGTGGTCAGGAAGGTGTTGATCCGGCGGTGCTGCAAGCGTTGTTCCGTATGCCGAAGCCGGCTGCCAAGGACAAGCCGACGTTCACCAGCGTGACGTTGGCGGATGGCAGTCTGATGATCGTGCGTCTGAATGGCGTTAATGAAGCGGCTGCGCCGACGGATGAAGAGAAGGCTCAGTACCGTCGTTTCCTTGCTTCGCGTGAGGGGCAGCAGGACTTTGCGGCGTATCGCAAGCAGTTGGAAGCTCAGGCTGAGATCAAGCGGTTTTGATGTCTGATTGAGCTGTGATGTGATGTGAAAGCCCCGGCCTTATGGTCGGGGTTTTTTTTGGGGCGTTGGGTAGTGGCGGCCTTTGGGCCGACCATGTTCTTGGGGTTTTGGGTGAATATCCGTTGCTTCGGGTGCTGCCGTTGGCGGTTTCGCCCTTACGGCGAGGCACTTTTTCCAGACGCCGAAAAAGTACCCAAAAAGGCTTGTCCCAACGTTCGGCCCGCTCGCTAAAGCTCGGGGTTCCTTCGCTCCGGGATCGATCCGGGGGCATCGCCTACGGTTTGCTTCGCTGCACCTCCTCTCGATGTGTTCGACTTCGTCGAACGGTCGCTGCGCTCCCACCCCCGGATAAATCCCTCCACTCAGCCTGCCGACGGGACCGGTGGATCAAGATCAAAAGCTGCAGCCGAGCTAACGCTCATCCTGTTGAGTGGGGCGGCTTTGCCGCGTGGGCCGCACACAAATTAAACCTGTGGGAGCGAGCCTGTTCGCGAAGGCGGCCTGCCAGCCGACCAATCTTCTGTCTGATGTACTCAGTTCCACTGTAGGAGTGAGCCTGCTCGCTGTGGCGGCCTGCCAGCGACCAATCTTCTGTCAGATGTACTCAATCCAATTGTGGGAGTGAGCCTGCTCGCGATGGCGGCCTGTCAGCCGACCAATCTTCTGTCAGATGTACTCAATCCAATTGTGGGAGCGAGCCTGCTCGCGAAAGCGGCCTGCCAGCCGACCAATTTCCAGCAGGCTGCACCCGAATCAATTGGGCATTCGGTTTCTCACGGCTTTTGGAAAAACATGGCCCCGAGCCATTGCCGCCACATACAGCGTCAACACCAACAATCCTGCAACAATCCACGGAAACGCCCCAACCCCGGGATTGCCCAGCAACAAACCACCCACCAACCCCCCGCCAGCAATCCCGACATTCCACAGCGTAACCAGCATCGATTGCGCTGTATCGGCAGCCTCTTTCGCAGTTTTTGCTGAGGCGGTTTGCAGCAGCGAGGGCATTGCACCAAACGCCAGTCCCCACACAGCGGTGGCGATGTAAACCACGCTTGGCGAGTCGCGCCACAGGCCCAGTGCTATCGCGGACAGCAGGAACAGTCCGGCACTGATCAACACCAGTTCGCGCAGCCAGCGGTCAATCAGGCTGCCGACGATCCACAGGCTCAGCACTGAGGCGAGGCCGAATACCAACAGCACGCGGTCGACATTGGCGTCCAGTCCGGAAGGCTGCAGGAAGGGCGCGATGTAGGTGTAGAGCAAGTTGTGCGCGACGACGTAGGTGAGGGTGACAAACAAGACGGATCGCACGCCCGGCAAGGTAAACACCTGACGCAGCGGCATGCGCTTTCCCACGCGTTCGCCGGCGAAGTCCGGTACTTGCCAGCGCACCCAGACCACCAGCACAACGGTCAGCGCGGTCATGATGGCAAAGCTCAGGCGCCAGCCGACCAGGGTGCCCAGCAGCGTGCCGGCGGGGATTCCCAGCGAAAGTGCAATCGGCGCGCCGAGCATGGCCACGGTAATGGCGCGACCTTGCAGGTGCGGGGCGACCATGCGGCTGGCGTAACCGGCCAGCAGTGCCCAAAGCAAACCGGCAAATACCCCGGCGATAAAGCGTGCGATCAGGGTCAGCCAGTACAGCTCTGACAGAGCGGTGATGCTGTTGGCGATGGCAAAGCCGCCGATGGCGGATAGCAACAGCGGTCTGCGGCGCCAGCCGCGGGTGGCGATCGTCAGGGGAATTGCTGCGAGTATCGAACCGATCGCGTACAGCGTGACCAGTTGCCCGATCAGCGCCTGGGACACATTCAGGCCGCTGCTCATCTGCGGCAACAGGCCGGCGGGCATGGCTTCGGTCATGACCGTAATGAATCCGGCGGTGGCTAACGCCAACAGGGCGCCGAGGGGTAATCGCTCTTGGCGATCGAGAGGGTGTTCAAGTGTGGGGCAATTGAGTTGTGCGTCGTTCATGAGCCGGCATCCATGTGCAAAGTTGACGAGGAGCACAGGGTAGGGCGCTGCACATCGGCGAAAAACGGGTTAAGGTTCCGAACATATCGGACACGGATGTCAGCAATGGGAGGTTGGTATGGATAGCCTGGGCAGTATTTCGGTGTTTGTTCAGGTCGCTGAGACGCGCAGTTTCACTGAGGCTGGCCGACTGCAAGGGGTGTCATCGTCGGCGGTGGGCAAGAGTATTGCGCGGCTGGAAGCGCGACTCGGCGTGCGGCTGTTTCAACGCACCACTCGCAGCGTTACGCTGACCAGTGAAGGCGCACTGTTTCTGGAGCGCTGTCGCAAGATTCTCGCGGAGGTCGAGGCGGCGGAGTTCGAGTTGTGCGATGCGGCTGCGAAACCCCATGGCAAGTTGCGCATCAGCCTGCCACAGGTGCATGGCCTGGTGATGCCGGTCATGGCCGAGTTCATGGCGTTGTACCCGCAGATTGAACTGGATCTGGATTTGACCGACCGCATGGTCGATGTGGTTGAAGAAGGTTTCGACGCCGTAATCCGCACCGGTAAACCAAGGGATTCGCGACTGATGGCGCGACCGTTGGGCGAGTTTCATATGGTGCTGGTGGCCAGCCCGGCTTATTTGCAGCAACGCGGTATGCCGCAAACGCCCGACGACCTGGCGACTCATGCGTGCCTTCGGCATACGTTTCATGCCACCGGCAAACTGGAAGCCTGGCCGTTGATTCGCGTGGAGGGCGCCGCCGAGCCGACGTTGCCGACTCGGCTGGTCAGTACGTCGATCGAGGCAGTGAGCCATGCCGTGCTGGCCGGCATGGGCATTGCCTGTCTGCCGGATTTCATGACCCGCGAGGCCGAGGCGCAAGGCCGCTTGCAGCGGGTGCTCGACGCGCATCTGCAGCACACCGGGCAGTTCTGGGTGCTATGGCCATCGAGTCGCCACGCCACGGCGAAATTGCGCGTGTTCATTGATCACTTGGCGTTGCGACTTTTTCCCGCAACTGACGGTCGATAGAGTTGTAACTGCTTTAAGACACTAATCCATGCGCCGCGGGGGCGTGATCTGTTGCACAATACGCCCCGGACTGTTTTCTCTCAGGATGTTCAATGTTGATTTCCACTCCCATGCGTGTTGTCGGGTTGGCGCTGTTGTTGACCGCTGTTGCCGGCTGTTCGAAAGACAAGCCGATGTATGAGCATGAGAACTTCGATGACTCCGGCACGTTTTCGCGCAATTACCCGGTGACCGATTCGGTCAGTTGCGAAGCGGCCCGTCGTGCGTTGCTCAGTCAGGGTTACATCATCACCAGCAGTGACCCGAAACTGGTCAGTGGCCACAAGAGTTTCCAGCAAACCGGCGACACCCACATGGAGATCAGCTTCAACGTGGTCTGCGCCGATGACGGCAGTGCCGGGCACCATGCGACGATGTTCGCCAACGCCTTGCAGGATCGCTACGCGCTGAAGAAAACCAACAACTCGGCCAGTCTCGGCGTGGGTGTGTTGGGTTCGGTGTCGATGCCGATCGGCTCGTCCGACGATTCGATGGTCAAGGTTGCCAGTGAGACGGTGACCTCGCAGAAGTTCTATGAGCGCTTCTTCACGTTGGTGGAGCTGTTCCTGCCGGCGGAAGCAAAGAAAGCTGCGCACATTGAAGAGAAGCCGAAGGCTGATCTCGGCGTGCCTGAGGCGAAGGCTGCTCCGGCAGCGCTGGTGCCAGCGCCAACGCCAGCACCTGCGCCCGCCGCAACGCCTGCACCTGCTGCCGAGCCGGCTCCGGCGCCTGCTGAGGTCGCGCCCGTGACGTCGGAACCTGTTGCGCCACCGGCAGAAGCGGCGCCGATCACTCCGGCCCCGAGCGCAGAACCGGCACCGGCGACCGAAACCATCACGCCACCGGCCAACCCGGATATCCCGCCGCCCTCCGAGCCGATCCCGGCGATGCCAGCGTCCGGCCAATAAACCAGCCTCACCGCAAATCCCTGTGGGAGCGAGCCTGCTCGCGAAGACGGACTTTCAGTCACCTGTGTGCTGAAGGGTCCGACGCCTTCGCGAGCAAGCTCGCTCCCACAGTGGTTTTTGGGTTGCCTTAAATTTCGTTACATTCCCCGGACAAAAGTCCCGCGATAAATTCTTGACCGTCTGCTACGTTTTATTCATGAAGGCCGGGTTTCACTTTTCCTTCATACGAGCACGTTAAGCTCGAGGCACTGGGCATTTGCCCAGGCCCATTCAAGAGAGCAGCAGGGGGATTACGCGATGGATGAATATCAAGAAGAGCTGCTCGAATACCAGGCCTTTGAACTGGATCCTCTGGAACCCGCTGAAGACGCCACCGAGCTTTGACTTGCAGCTTGAAGCTTGTAGCTTGTAGCTTGTAGCTGCTTTTAAGCCGTTTTGCGATGGCTGCGGCGGAATTCCCCCGGCGTCTGACCGCTCCAGCGTTTGAAGGCTCGCTGGAACGCTTCGGCTGAGGCAAACCCCAGCAGATAAGCGATTTCTCCGAAGGCCAGTTCGGTATCGCGGATGTAGGTCATCGCCAGATCCCGGCGCGTGTCGTTGAGGATCGCGCGAAACTGCGTGCCTTCCTCGGCCAGTTTGCGCCGCAAGGTCCAGGTAGGCAGCTTCAGGCGTGCCGCCACTTCTTCCAGGTCAGGTTCCCGGCCACCATTGAGTAAAGGCCCCAGTAGCTGAGTGATGCGTTCGCGCAGGCTGCGGGTTCGGGTCAATTGCTCCAGTTCCCGTTCACACAGTTGCAGCAGATGCCGCCAGGTACTCGGGCAATGCTCGGGATTACGCTGTGCGAGGCTGTCGAGGCTCAGGCGCAGTTGATTACGCTCGGCACCGAACTGGATCGGGCAATCGCCCAACACGCTATAGGCATCGCGGTAATCCGGTTCTTCGAATTCGATTTCGATACGTTCAGCGCGCAGCGGTTCGCGGCTGACACTGGAGAGCTGGTGCAGCCACCCGGCGATGATCGAGTCCACGACAAAACGGTTATAGGCGTTGTACGGGCTGATCGAATAGAAACGCAGCCACGCGCCATGGGCATCTTCGTGGAAGCTGGACTGACCGCGATAGTTGGAACCGTACAACGCCTCGAAACGGATCAGGCAGCGCGCGGCCTCACGCACGGTCGGCGCTTGTGCGGCGGTGACGCCGGCCAGCCCGGCCTGACTCAGGCGACTGAGCTGGCCCATGCGCAGGCCCAGCGCCGAATCGCCGGTCAACTGAATCGCCGCGTGGCCCAGGCGCATATAGCGCGGAATCGACAAACGCGCACCGGCCTCGGCCAGTCGCGCGGCGTCCAGACCATATTGCTCCAGCAGCGGCTGCGGATCGACCGCATGACTGCGCACGGCATCGGCGAGGCTGTGCACGAAGCCTACCGACAAATCCCCAAGGCGCATCGGCAGCGGCTTCATGGTTTACAACCAGATGTTCAGCAAGCGCGCGCCACGGGCCTCGCCATCGGCAAACTGCTGACCGTTGCTGCTGAGGAAACTCTGGCCGGAACTGGCCTTGTCCCAGAACTGCCCACGCAGGAAAACGCTCATGCCGGCAATCGCTCGACTGCTCGGCGGTTGTGCAGTAAGGGTCAGGCGATGCCAGGCCTGGCCTTCGGTGAGTTCGCCGGGTTTGAGGCTGACCGAGCTCGGGGTGTTGGAACTCTTGTAGCCGCGCCAAGGCAGGTTCCAGGCACGATGACCGAGTACTTGCGCGGGCACCGCGACCAATTGCGCGCCTTGCTCGTCGAGTTTGCGGTAGTTATCCGGATACCAGCTGTCGCTGCCAATCAGCACGCCGAGGCGTCCGGCCGGAGTATCGACGACATTGAGCAAGTGTTTGTCTGCGCCTTCGATCACTTCTCGCTGATCGAACACCGGGTGCATCTGCCGTTGCGGCTGGCCAAGCGGCACGCCATCACGACTGAACACCACACTGCTATTGAACAACGCGCCGCTGCCGGGTTTGAGCTGGCCGTCGCGGATGCTCGGTTCTGGCAGCACGATCGAGCCGGCCACCAGCGTCACATGAAACTCCTTGGCCAGACCACCGAACAGCGCCTGATAGTCCTTGGCCATGGCCTTGGATTTCATGCGCAGGTACGCATCGTTGAGACGGTCTTTGCCGTTGGCGCTGAGCCAGGCGCGGGCAAACAATAACGGATTGCTCGCCGCCAGCCAGTTCATTGCTTCGGCGAGGGTCGGGGCCTGATACAACTCGTCTTTCTCGCCGCTGAGCAGCAGCCAGGTGCCGACGTTCTCCGGCAACACCACCACGGTTTTGTCGTTCAACAAGCCTTGATCCTGCGCTTGCTGCAGGTAGGCCGCCAGTTTGCGACGCAGGCGCTCGGGGCTCTGGTAGTCCGTGGGAAACAATTCGGGCTGGATACCGAGCAGATTGCCACGGTCGGCGGGCGTGCCCTGGTCGACCGCCAGCTTGATACGCAGGTCCGACAAGTAATGTCCCGTCGGCCGATCCGCCGCCCACATGGCGTAGGTGGTCAGAGCGGCGACAATGGCCATGGAAAAGAACAGATACAAAAGTTTGCGCATGTAAACCAACAACTACCGGGTACAGGGTATGGCGACTAGGGTAGGGCCCATGGACCGGGTTGCCAAGGGGCGCTGCGCATTTGGATCAATAAGTTGTCAGTTACGGTCATTGAGTGACAGCGATGCGACTCTTAGTCTGTCGAACATGACTGACGGGAGCCGCAGAGCCCCCGCAACTTTTCCGTGATTGCTCGTTGTGGAGTTACCGATGACCGCCGCTCATTACCCGCACCTGTTGGCCCCGCTGGACCTGGGATTCACCACGCTGCGCAACCGCACCCTGATGGGCTCGATGCACACAGGCCTGGAAGAAAAACCGGGTGGATTCGAGCGCATGGCGGCGTACTTCGCGGAGCGTGCGCGCGGCGGTGTTGGCCTGATGGTCACCGGCGGTATTGGCCCGAACGACGAGGGCGGCGTGTATTCCGGCGCGGCCAAGTTGACCACCGAAGAAGAAGCGCTCAAGCACCGCATCGTCACCCGCGCGGTGCACGAGGCGGGCGGCAAGATCTGCATGCAGATCCTCCACGCCGGGCGTTATGCCTACAGCCCGAAGCAAGTGGCGCCGAGTGCGATTCAGGCGCCGATCAACCCGTTCAAGCCCAAAGAGCTGGACGAGGAAGGCATCGAGAAGCAGATCAGCGATTTCGTCACCTGTTCGGTACTGGCGCAGACCGCTGAGTACGACGGCGTCGAGATCATGGGCTCGGAAGGTTATTTCATTAACCAGTTCCTCGCCGCGCACACCAACCACCGCACCGACCGTTGGGGCGGCAGCTACGAAAACCGTATGCGCCTGCCGGTGGAAATCGTTCGTCGCGTGCGTGAAGCGGTCGGCCCGAACTTCATCATTATTTTCCGTCTGTCGATGCTCGATCTGGTCGAGGGCGGCAGCACTTGGGATGAGATCGTCACCCTGGCCAAAGCCATCGAGCAGGCCGGCGCGACCATCATCAACACTGGCATTGGCTGGCACGAAGCGCGAATCCCGACCATCGCCACCAAAGTGCCGCGTGCGGCATTCAGCAAGGTCACGGCCAAACTGCGCGGCTCGGTGAAGATCCCGTTGATCACCACCAACCGCATCAACACCCCGGAAATCGCCGAGCAGATTCTCGCCGAAGGTGATGCCGACATGGTCTCGATGGCGCGGCCGTTCCTCGCCGACCCGGACTTCGTCAACAAGGCCGCCGAAGGCCGCGCCGATGAAATCAATACCTGCATCGGCTGCAACCAGGCGTGCCTCGATCACACCTTCGGCGGCAAGTTGACCAGTTGCCTGGTCAACCCGCGTGCCTGCCACGAGACCGAACTGAACTACCTGCCCGTGCAGCAGATCAAGAAAATCGCCGTGGTCGGCGCTGGCCCTGCCGGTTTGTCCGCCGCCACTGTGGCTGCCGAGCGCGGCCATCAGGTGACCTTGTTCGATTCGGCCAGTGAAATTGGCGGCCAGTTCAACATCGCCAAGCGCGTGCCGGGCAAGGAAGAGTTCTTTGAAACCCTGCGTTACTTCAAACGCAAACTGCAGACCACCCACGTCGAGGTGTGCCTCCACACCCGCGTCGACGTGGCGAAACTGGTTGAAGGCGGTTACGACGAAATCATCCTCGCCACCGGTATTGCGCCGCGTGTGCCGGCGATTCCGGGCGTAGAGAACGCCAAGGTGTTGAGCTACATCGACGTGATCCTTGAGCGCAAACCGGTTGGCAAACGCGTGGCCGTGATTGGCGCCGGTGGTATCGGTTTTGACGTCTCGGAATTCCTCGTTCACCAAGGCGTAGCGACCAGTCAGGATCGCGCCGCGTTCTGGAAAGAGTGGGGCATCGATACGCAACTCGAAGCCCGTGGTGGCGTGGCCGGGATCAAAGCCGCACCGCATGCACCGGCACGCGAAGTGTTCCTGTTGCAGCGCAAGAAAACCAAGGTCGGCGATGGTCTGGGTAAAACCACTGGCTGGATTCACCGTACCGGTCTGAAGAACAAGCAGGTGCAAATGCTCAACAGCGTTGAATACCTGAGCATCGATGACCAAGGCCTGCATATCCGCATCGGCGAAACCGGCGAGCCGCAAGTGCTGGCGGTGGACAACATTGTGATTTGCGCAGGGCAGGATCCGCTGCGTGAATTGCATGACGGTCTGGTGGAAGCGGGGCAGAACGTGCACCTGATCGGTGGTGCCGATGTCGCGGCCGAGCTGGATGCCAAACGCGCGATCAACCAAGGCTCGCGCCTCGCTGCTGAACTTTAAGCTCCGCCGCTGAACCTGTGGGAGCGAGCTTGCTCGCGAAGGCATCGTGTCAGTCGACATATATATTGACTGACACTCCGCTTTCGCGAGCAAGCTCGCTCCCACAGGATTTGTGCGCATCGTGAACCTTGTGAGCCTGCTCGCGATGGCGGCTTGTGAGCGACTAGAATGCCGGCTCTGTCCAGATCGAATCGCCGCCCATGCTTTTGCCTACCTCCGATTGGCTACCCCAAGCCCCGCTACAACCCCTTCATCTGGACTGGCTCGCAGCCGCCGGCATTGAAGTCGCGATCCTGCGCCTAGACCAGATCGACCCGCTGATCAGCGGCAACAAATGGTTCAAACTCGTCGAGCACCTCAAGGCCGCTGACCGTGCGGGTGCCGAGGGCATCATCAGCCTCGGTGGTGCGCATTCCAATCATCTGCACGCGTTGGCGGCGGCGGGGAAACGGTTGGGGTTCAAAACCATGGGGCTGTTGCGCGGGCATGCACAGGAAACGCCGACAGTGCAGGATTTGCAGGCATTCGGCATGCAACTGCATTGGTTGGGTTACGGCGGCTATCGCGCACGAAACGAGCCGGGATTCTGGGAGCCTTGGCACGCGCAGTATCCGCAGTTGTATGCGGTGCCCGAGGGCGGTGGCGGCTTAACGGGGGCGCTCGGTTGTGCCGCCATCAAGGAACAGGCGCAAGCGCAATTGCCCACGCTCGGCTGGAGCGATTACCACGGATGGTGGCTGGCTTGCGGCACCGGGACGACACTCGCCGGGCTGGTCCTCACCGAGGCCGGCGCGCATCCGGTCTATGGTGCGCTGGCAGTACCTGAAGATCACGGCGTGGCGCCGCAGATCGAGTTGATCCTGCAAACCGCAGAGCAGGGCACCGGGAGCTATGAACTGATCGACGCCAGACGCGGCGGTTTTGCCAAGGTCGATCCGGCGTTGCTTGAGTTCATCGAACAAACCGAGCAGGCCAGCGGCGTTCCTCTGGAGCCGCTGTACACCGGCAAAGCGTTGCTGGCACTCAAGCAACAGGTCGAGGCGGGCAGGTTCGCGCCCGGCACGCGGCTGATCTTTATTCACACCGGTGGCTTGCAGGGCCGCCGTGGGTTCAGCGCCAGCCGCTGATATTCAGCCGCGCTTGGGCATCATCCGCAGCAGCGTGTTATCGCGCACCACATAATGGTGATAGATCCCCGCCAGCGCGTGCAGGCCGATCAACCAGTAGCCGATCGTGGCAATGAGCACATGCCAGCCCTCAACCTGTTTGGCGAAATCCTTGTTCTCCGCGACCAGCAGCGGCAGATCAAAACCATAGAACATCACCTGATGTCCTTCGGCGCTGGTGATCAGCCAGCCCAGAATCGGCATGCTGATCATGAACAGGTACAACGCCCAGTGCATCAGCCGCGCCAGCACGGTCTGCCATTGCGGTGAGGCGGGGAAGATTTTCGGCGCCGGGCCAATGCTGCGCGCGAGCAGGCGAAACCACACCAGCACAAACACGGTCAGGCCGAGCATGTAATGCACTTCGCGGATCAGCGTGCGCCCGCCACTGCCTTTGGGAAAGAGGCCGCGCAACTCCATGCTGGCGTACACCAGCACCAACAGGACCAACATCAGCCAGTGCAACAGGACCGATACAGTGCTGTAGCGGGATTCGGAACTTGTCCACGGCATACGCTGTTTCCTCACAGATCAGGGTCGAAACCTGCCGTTCTTGAGCGACGGCATGCTTTAACTGTAATCCGCTTTGGCGGATTTGCCTGAGGCTGATCGGACTTTCAATGCTCTGAGTCAGGGGCTTTGCCAATAAAAAACGCCAGCGTCGTGCAGACGCTGGCGTTTTTGTTGGCAGCAAGCGGCAGGGATCAGCTCGATTGCGGCATCTCACCGTTGGCCAGGCGCTTGTTGATGTCGGCGATCACTTCCGGCAGATCAGTGATGGTGTCGATCATGTAGTGCGGGCGCGAGCCTTCGAACAACGCGTGGATGCGCTTGCGTTCGCTCGCCAGTTCGTCGCTGCCCAAGGCACGGAACCCTTCGTAGTCCAGACCCAACGCGTTGCCCGAGCAGATCAGCGCCACGGTCCACATTCCAGCGCGACGGCCTTCGAGTATGCCCGGCACGGTGTCATCGATCTTCACGCACGCCGCGACATCGTCGATGCCCAGCGCGATGACGTTAGCCAGGGCTTGGGCCGGCCACGGGCGGCCATTTGGCACTTCGTCGGTGGCGACCACATGGTCAGCGACGTAGCCGTTGGTGGCGGCCAGTTCGACGACCTTGTCCATCACTTGTTTCGGGTAGCCGGAGCAAGAGCCGATCTTGATCCCTTGCTGACGCAGATTGGCGATGGTTTCCAGCGCGCCGGGGATTAGCGCCGAGTGCTCGGCGATCTTCTCGATCTGCAGCGGCATGAAGCGGTTGTAGATTGCGGTGACGTCGTCATCGCTCGGCGTGCGGCCGAACGCCTTGCGATAACGCTCGGCCACTTGCGGCTGATCGCAGAGGGTGCGGATGTGGTCCCACTTGCCCATGCCCATCGGGCCACGGGCTTCTTCGATGGAGACCTGCACGTCGAACTCGGCGAAGGCTTCGACGAAGATCTGCGTTGGCGCGAACGAGCCGAAATCGACCACGGTGCCGGCCCAGTCGAGGATCGCGGCTTGCAGCTTGTTTGG
The DNA here is from genome assembly GCF_054070155.1 of Pseudomonas sp. SDT291_1_S447. Taxonomy (NCBI): domain Bacteria; kingdom Pseudomonadati; phylum Pseudomonadota; class Gammaproteobacteria; order Pseudomonadales; family Pseudomonadaceae; genus Pseudomonas; species Pseudomonas sp. SDT291_1_S447. The sequence continues at coordinate 2,313 of NZ_JBSVXS010000089.1, read as the reverse complement.
ATTGACGTAGTTCATGTTGATCAAATTCCTGAGTTGGCAATGCAATTCAAATGTAGGAGTGAGCCTGCTCGCGAAGGCGTCGGATCAGTCGACATCTATGTTGAATGTGCGACCGCTTTCGCGAGCAGGCTCGCTCCCACAGGGGATTGGTGGTGTTCTTAGACTTCGAGGACTTCCATCTCGCGCAGCACTTCACCGACCGCCGCGACGGCCTGGCGCATTTCGTCCGGGCTGACATGGCCGATGCAACCGACGCGGAAGGTTTCGACCTGGGTCAATTTGCCCGGATAGAGGATGTAACCCTTGGCCTTGACCCGCTCGTAGAAATCCTTGAACTGATAACGCGGATCTTGCGGCGCATGGAACGTGGCGATGATCGGCGCCTGAATCGCCGCCGGCAGGAAACTGCGCAAACCGAGTTTGCCCATCTCTTCCATCAGCGCCTGACAGTTGGCGGCATAGCGCGCATGCCGCGCCGGCAGGCCACCTTCTTCGTTGTATTGCAGCAGCGCTTCGTGCAGCGCAGCGACGACGTGTGTCGGCGGGGTGAAGCGCCATTGACCGGTTTTCATCATGTAGGCGTGCTGATCGAACAGGTCCATCGCCAGCGAGTGCGAATTGCCAGCGGCAGCGGCCAGCGCCTCTTTACGTGCGAAGACAAAACCCATCCCCGGTACGCCTTCCAGGCATTTGCCGGAGGCGGCGATCAGCGCGTCAAACGGTACTTGTTGCGCATCCACGGGCAACGCGCCGAAGGAACTCATGGCATCGATGATCAGGCGTTTGCCGTGTTGCGCGACGACCTGGGCAATCTCCGCCAGCGGGTTGAGAATGCCGGTGCTGGTTTCGCAGTGGATCAGCGCAACGTGGGTAATGTTGCCGTCGGCGCGCAACAGGCGATCGACGTCAGCGGCGGTGGTCGGTTCATCTTCAGCGGTTTCGAAGGTGCTGAAAGAGCGGCCGAGCACTTCGCAGATTTTCGCCAGACGCTTGCCGTAGGCGCCGTTGATCAGCACCAGCACTTTGCCGTCACGCGGCACCAGGGTGCCGATTGCCGCTTCAACAGCGAAGGTGCCGCTGCCCTGCAATGGCACGCAGTGGTGAGTGGCGGCGCCGTTGAGGATCGCCAGCAGTTGTTCGCACAGGCTGGCGGTCAGTTGATTGAAGCGGTCATCCCATGACCCCCAGTCGACCATCATCGCCTGGCGGGTGCGGGCCGAAGTGGTCAACGGGCCGGGAGTGAGCAGGATGGGTTCGGCGATACTCATTCGTATGTCCTCGGATTGCGCTGTGGGATGAAGCTACGGGGCATACGTTGCAATTCGCCGTTGCATCAATCAAATTGTTTGTTGTTATGCCAGCCATCAGCGAGAGTTATTCATGAACCTGTTCCAGCTCCGCGCGTTCGACGCCGTGGCCCGTGAAGGCAGCTTCACCCGCGCCGCCGCGCGGTTGTTCATCAGTCAGCCGGCGGTTACCGGGCACATCAAGGCGTTGGAAGAGCACTATCAGATCACCCTGTTGCGGCGCACCGCGCGACGGGTGGAACTGACCGAGGAGGGCACCAAACTCGCGGCGATTACCCGCGCAATGTTTGGCCTCGCGGAAGAGGCGCAGACAATGCTCGAGGCCAACCGGCAATTACTCACCGGACGGCTGGAAGTGGCGGCGGACGGGCCGCACATGGTCATGCCGATGCTGGCCAGCCTGCGTGCGCGGTATCCGGGGATCACGGTGAATCTGCGTTTGGGCAATGCCCAGGAAACCTTGGCGGCGTTGTTGTCGGAACACGCCGATGTGGCGGTGTTGACTGAAGTGGAGCCGCGCAAAGGCCTGCATCTGCAAGCGTTGAGCGAATCACGGATTTGCGCGTTGGTGCCGGCAGGGCACCCGTGGGCGATGCGCGCCGGAGAAGTGAAACTCAAAGAACTGGATCATGTGATCATGGTGCTGCGCGAACCGAGTTCGATCACCCGGCGTACGTTTGATCAGGCGTGCGCGCAGGCGTCGATCCATCCGCGCGTGCTGCTGGAACTCGATAGCCGTGAGGCGGTGACCGAAGCCGTTGCCGCTGAGTTGGGCGTTGGCGTGGTGTCCTCGGTGGAGGTCAGTCATGACCCGAGGGTGGTGGCGATTCCGATTGTCGGGGACGGGCTAATGAACCGGCACATGATCGGCTGCATGGAGCGGCGCCGGGAGTTGCGTTTGATTCAGGCATTCTTCGGTCTTGCGCCAGTCTGATACACCGAGTCGCCCCCTTCGCGAGCAGGCTCGCTCCCACAGGGATATGCATTCCAAATGTGGGAGCGAGCC
>NZ_JBSVXS010000088.1:0-23096 GCF_054070155.1 Pseudomonas sp. SDT291_1_S447 | reverse complement strand
GGGATTTGCGGCGTTCAGACATTTTGTGTCTGAACACAAATCCCTGTAGGAGTGAGCCTGCTCGCGATAGCGGTTATTCAATCAACGCAGATTCAAGCAGCCACCCCCGCATCCGCCCGCAACTCCAACGCCTCCACCGCTTTAATCGCCACCTGCTCATCAATATCCGACAAATCCCCGCTGATCCCGATCGCGCCCAGCACATTCCCCGCCTGATCCCGAATCAACACACCACCCGGTGCCGGCACGACGCTGCCCTGGCCCATGCTGTTCAGCGCGGCAATAAACGCCGGGCGTTGTTGTGCGTCCAGTGCCAGCAGGCGTGAACCTTTGCCCAGGGCGATGGCGCCCCAGGCTTTGCCGATGGCGATGTTCGGGCGCAGCAGGCTGGCGCCGTCTTCGCGTTGCAGGGTGATCAGGTGGCCGCCGGTATCGAGTACCGCGATGGTCAGCGGCGCGGCGTTGATGCCGCGTCCTGCATTGATGGCTTCGTTGACCAGGTTGACTGCGACTTTCAAGGTTAAAGCGCTCATGGTGCCGTCCTCATTTTGTTATAGGGAAAGTCGTAGGGCTGCGCTTTTCTGCCGCAGCCCGATGCAACAAATAGAACACAATGAGTTATTTTTTTGTATACAATAATTCTCGAAAAGCGTCACATGCGACGAAAAGCCACACTCAGACAGGCTTCCGACGAATGAAACAGGCGCTTGAGAAAATGGATTGACCTGCGCCGTCCGCCGTGAATACACTCTGCGCAAAGCCACTTGTATACAATTACAAAACGTAAAGAGGCACAAAACCATGAGCAAAATGAGAGCAATCGAAGCCGCCGTTCTGGTGATGCGCCGTGAAGGGGTTGATACCGCTTTTGGCATCCCGGGCGCTGCCATTAACCCGCTGTACTCCGCCTTGCAGAAAGTCGGTGGCATCGATCACGTCCTTGCTCGCCACGTTGAAGGCGCCTCGCACATGGCCGAGGGCTACACCCGCACCAAGGCCGGCAACATCGGCGTGTGCATCGGCACTTCCGGCCCTGCCGGTACCGACATGGTCACCGGGCTCTACAGCGCCTCGGCCGACTCGATTCCAATCCTCTGCATCACCGGCCAAGCACCCCGCGCCCGTATGCACAAGGAAGACTTCCAGGCTGTCGACATCACCAGCATCGTCAAGCCAGTCACCAAGTGGGCGACCACTGTTCTGGAGCCGGGCCAAGTGCCTTACGCGTTCCAGAAAGCGTTTTTTGAAATGCGCTCCGGCCGTCCAGGCCCAGTGCTGATCGACCTGCCGTTCGACGTGCAGATGGCCGAGATCGAATTCGACATCGACGCCTACCAGCCGCTGCCATTGGCCAAGCCGACCGCGACCCGCGTGCAGGTCGAGAAGGCTCTGGCGCTGCTCGATCAGGCTGAGCGCCCATTGCTGGTGGCCGGCGGCGGCATCATCAACGCCGATGCCAGCGATCTGCTGGTTGAATTCGCTGAGCTGACCGGCATCCCGGTGATCCCGACCCTGATGGGCTGGGGCACCATCCCGGACGATCACCCATTGATGGTGGGCATGGTCGGTCTGCAGACTTCGCACCGCTACGGCAACGCGACGATGCTGAAATCCGACGTGGTGTTGGGTATCGGTAACCGTTGGGCCAACCGTCACACCGGTTCGGTTGACGTTTACACCGAAGGCCGCAAGTTCATTCACGTCGACATCGAAGGCACGCAGATCGGTCGTGTGTTCACGCCGGATCTGGGCATCGTTTCCGACGCCGCTGCAGCACTGACCGTGTTCATCGAAGTGGCCCGTGAATGGCAAGCCGCCGGCAAGCTAAAGAACCGCAGTGCCTGGCTGCAAGATTGCCAGCAGCGCAAAGCCAGCCTGCATCGCAAGACCCACTTCGACAACGTGCCGGTAAAACCACAGCGCGTTTACGAAGAAATGAACCAGGTGTTCGGCAAGGACACCTGCTACGTCAGCACCATTGGTCTGTCGCAGATTGCCGGCGCGCAGTTCCTGCACGTCTACAAGCCGCGTCACTGGATCAACTGTGGTCAGGCCGGCCCGTTGGGCTGGACCATTCCGGCAGCACTGGGCGTGGTCAAGGCCGATCCGAGCCGGAAAGTCGTGGCCCTGTCGGGGGACTATGACTTCCAGTTCATGATCGAAGAACTGGCGGTCGGCGCTCAGTTCAAACTGCCGTACATCCACGTCGTGGTGAACAACTCGTACCTGGGCCTGATCCGTCAGGCGCAGCGCGGGTTCGAAATGGACTACTGCGTGCAGCTGTCCTTCGATAACCTGAACGCGCCGGAACTCAACGGTTACGGTGTTGACCACGTCGCAGTGGCTGAAGGCCTCGGCTGTAAGGCACTGCGTGTGTTCGAACCCTCGGAAATCGCCCCTGCTCTGCGCAAGGCCGAACAGATGATCGAAGAGTTCAAGGTGCCGGTGATCGTCGAGATCATTCTGGAGCGTGTGACCAACATCTCCATGGGTACCGAGATCAACGCCGTCAACGAATTCGAAGACCTGGCGCTGGTCGGCAACGATGCGCCAACGGCGATTTCGTTGCTTGACTGATTGCTTTTAGCCCCCTCTCCCCTTGGGAGAGGGTGGCTACATTTCCCTCTCCCCCAGGAGAGGGGACTGATCGCGTTCAGTCTGACCAACCGTGTCACATCCGCTTTTAGGAGACCACCATGCCGCGTTTCGCAGCCAACCTGTCCATGCTGTTCACCGAACAGGATTTCCTTGCCCGTTTCGACGCCGCCGCCAAGGCTGGTTTCAGCGGTGTCGAGTACCTGTTCCCGTACGACTTCAGCTCCGCTGAAATCAAAGCCAGGCTCGACGCCAACGGTCTGACCCAAGTGCTGTTCAACCTGCCGGCCGGTGACTGGGCCAAGGGCGAACGCGGTATAGCGTGCTTGCCGGATCGTGTCGAAGAGTTCCGCGCCGGTGTCGATCTGGCCATCGCTTACGCACAAGTGCTGGGCAACACCCAGATCAACTGCCTGGCCGGTATTCGTCCGCAAGGCGTTGACGATGCCACCGTGGAAAAGACCTTCGTCGCCAACCTGAAATACGCCGCCGACAAGCTGCAGGCAGCGGGCATCAAACTGGTGATGGAAGCGATCAACACCCGCGACATCCCCGGCTTCTACCTGAACAACACGGCGCAAGCCCTGTCGATTCGCGAGCAGGTCGGCAGCGCCAATCTGTTCCTGCAATACGACATCTATCACATGCAAATCATGGAAGGCGATCTGGCCCGCACCCTGCAATCGCATCTGAGCGAGATCAACCATGTGCAGCTCGCGGACAACCCGGGGCGCAACGAACCAGGCACCGGTGAAATCAACTACCGCTTCCTGTTCGAACACCTCGATCGAATCGGTTATCAGGGTTGGGTCGGCTGTGAATACAAGCCGCTGACCACCACCGAAGCAGGCCTCGGCTGGCTGAAAACCCACAACGCAATCTGACGCAGATCCCCTGTAGGAGTGAGCCTGCTCGCGATGAATTCACCTCGGTACACCTGATGTACCTCAGCGCCTGAATCGCGAGCAGGCTCACTCCTACATAAAAGCAACAGCTTCCCCCTATTTGCTTGAGCAAGACAAAAACAAGAGGATTTTCTCATGGCTAAAATCGGATTTATCGGCACCGGCATCATGGGCCACCCAATGGCTTCGAACCTGCAGAAAGCCGGTCACAGCCTGTTCCTGTCGGCGCACCACGACGCCGCCCCGGCCGACCTGGTCGCTGCTGGCGCCGTCGCCCTGGCCAACCCGCGCGAAGTCGCGCAGGAAGCAGAATTCATTATCGTCATGGTCCCGGATACCCCACAGGTCGACGACGTACTGTTCCGCGCCGACGGCGTTGCCGCTGGCCTGAGCAAAGGCAAAATCGTTATCGACATGAGCTCGATTTCGCCAACCGCCACCAAAGCTTTCGCCGCGAAGATCAACGAGAAAGGCGCGCAATACCTCGACGCACCGGTATCCGGTGGTGAAGTCGGCGCCAAAGCCGCAACCCTGAGCATCATGATCGGTGGCGACGCCGATGCCTTCGAACGCGCTCTGCCGCTGTTCCAGGCCATGGGCAAGAACATCACCTTGGTCGGTGGCAACGGCGACGGTCAGACCGCCAAAGTGGCTAACCAGATCATCGTTGCGCTGAACATTCAGGCCGTCGCTGAAGCCCTGCTGTTCGCTTCGAAAAACGGTGCCGATCCGGCCAAAGTGCGTGAAGCACTGATGGGCGGTTTCGCTTCCTCGAAGATCCTTGAAGTGCACGGCGAGCGCATGATCAAAGGCACCTTCGATCCAGGCTTCCGCATCAGCCTGCACCAGAAGGACCTGAACCTGGCCCTGCAAGGCGCCAAAGAGCTGAACATCAACCTGCCGAACACCGCCAACGCCCAGCAAGTATTCAGCACCTGCGCAGCGATCGGTGGCAGCAACTGGGACCACTCGGCGCTGATCAAAGGTCTGGAGCACATGGCCAACTTCTCGATTCGCGATAACAAATAAAGCCACTGCCCCACCGCTTAAACCTGTGGGAGCGAGCTTGCTCGCGAAGAGGGCGTGTCAGTCGACATGGATATTGACTGATCCACCGCTTTCGCGAGCAAGCTCGCTCCCACAGGGATCTCTACCGCCCTTTCGAATAACAAGAATTCCGGGAGCCCGCCATGTCGGTCGATCCGCAACAACTGCTGCGCGAGCTGTTTGCCACAGCCATCGACGCGGCCCATCCGAACCAAGTCCTCGAAGCCCATTTGCCCGCCGATCGTAGCGGCCGGGTGATCGTCATCGGCGCCGGCAAAGCCGCCGCCGCGATGGCGCAAGTGGTCGAGCGCTGCTGGGAAGGTGAAGTGTCTGGCCTGGTAGTGACCCGTTACGGTCACGGCGCCCCGTGCGAAAAAATCGAAGTGGTCGAAGCCGCGCACCCGGTTCCGGACGCTGCCGGTCTGGCCGTGGCCAAACGTGTGCTCGAACTGGTCAGCAACCTGACTGAAGACGACCGCGTGATCTTCCTGCTCTCCGGTGGCGGCTCTGCCCTGCTGGCGCTGCCGGCCGAAGGCATCACCCTCGCCGACAAGCAATCGATCAACAAAGCCCTGCTGAAATCCGGCGCAACCATCGGCGAGATGAACTGCGTGCGCAAGCACCTCTCGGCGATCAAGGGCGGCCGTCTCGGCAAGGCCTGCTGGCCTGCCACTGTTTATACCTACGCGATTTCCGATGTACCGGGCGACCTCGCCACGGTCATCGCTTCCGGCCCGACCGTGGCCGACCCAAGCACTTCCGCTGAAGCGCTGGCGATCATCAAGCGCTACGGCATCGAGATCCCCGCTTCCGTGCGCAACTGGCTGCAAAGCCCTGAGTCGGAAACCGTCAAACCCGGCGATCCATCCTTGGCGCGCAGCCACTTCCAGTTGATCGCCCGCCCTCAGCAATCGCTGGATGCGGCGGCGGTGAAATGCCGTCAGGCCGGTTTCAGCACGCTGATCCTTGGAGACCTCGAAGGCGAATCCCGTGAAGTGGCAAAAGTCCACGCTGGCATCGCCCGCCAGATCATCCATCACGGTCAGCCATTGGCAGCGCCGTGCGTGATTCTCTCCGGCGGCGAAACCACCGTGACCGTGCGCGGCAATGGCCGTGGTGGTCGCAACGCCGAATTCCTCTTGAGCCTGACCGAGAACCTAAAAGGCCAGCCCGGCGTTTACGCCCTGGCCGGTGACACCGACGGCATCGACGGCTCGGAAGACAACGCCGGCGCGATCATGACCCCGGACAGCTACGCCCACGCCGCCGCCCTCGGCTTGAGCGCCAGCGACGAGCTGGATAACAACAACGGTTACGGCTATTTCGCGGCGCTCGATGCGCTGATCGTCACCGAGCCGACCCGCACCAACGTCAACGACTTCCGCGCCATTCTGATCCTTGAGAGCTGCAAATCATGACGCCTGATAAAAAGGTCAAAATCCTCGCCACCCTCGGGCCTGCTGTCGATGGCATAGAAGACATCCGTGAACTGGTCGAGGCCGGAGTGAATATCTTCCGCCTGAACTTCAGCCACGGCGATCACGCCGACCACGCCAAGCGCTATCAGTGGATCCGCGAAGTCGAGCGTCAGCTCAACTATCCGCTGGGCATTCTGATGGACTTGCAGGGGCCGAAACTGCGCGTCGGCAAGTTCGCCGACGGCAAGGTGCAACTGCATCGCGGTCAGGCCTTCCGTCTGGATCTGGACGCGACGCCGGGCGATGAACGCCGGGTCAATCTGCCGCATCCGGAGATCATTGCCGCGCTGGAAGCGGGCATGGATCTGTTGCTCGACGACGGCAAACTGCGTCTGCGCGTGGTCACCAAGTACGACGATGCGATCGATACCACCGTGCTCAACGGCGGCGAACTGTCGGATCGCAAAGGCGTCAACGTGCCGCAAGCGGTGCTCGACCTCAGCCCGCTGACCGCCAAGGATCGCCGCGATTTGAGCTTCGGTCTGGAGCTGGGTGTGGATTGGGTTGCGCTGTCGTTTGTGCAGCGTCCGCAGGACATCATCGAAGCCCGCGCACTGATCGGCGACAAAGCCTTTTTGATGGCGAAAATCGAGAAGCCTTCGGCCGTTGAGCAACTGCGAGAAATCGCTGAACTGAGCGACGCGATCATGGTTGCTCGAGGTGACCTCGGCGTTGAAGTGCCGGCGGAAAGCGTGCCGCAGATTCAGAAAAACATCATCACCACTTGCCGTGAACTCGGTAAACCAGTGGTGGTGGCGACGCAGATGCTGGAATCGATGCGCTTCTCCCCTGCTCCGACCCGCGCCGAGGTGACCGACGTTGCCAACGCCGTGGCCGAAGGTGCCGATGCGGTGATGCTGTCGGCGGAAACCGCCTCCGGCGAGTACCCGCTGGAAGCCGTGCAGATGATGAGCAAGATCATTCGTCAGGTTGAGAACGGTCCGGATTATCAGACCCAGCTCGACGTCAGTCGGCCGAAAGCCGAGGCAACCGTTTCCGATGCCATCAGTTGCGCGATCCGGCGTATCAGCAACGTGCTGCCGGTGGCGGTGCTGGTCAACTACAGCGAATCGGGCACCTCGAGTCTGCGTGCAGCGCGGGAACGGCCGAAAGCGCCGATCCTCAACCTGACGCCAAACCTGCAAACCGCACGCCGTTTGAGCGTGGCGTGGGGGATTCATTCGGTGGTCAATGATCGTCTGCGTCAGGTCGATGAGGTTTGCTCGACCGCGCTGGAAATCGCCCAGGCCCAAGGCATGGCCGAGCGTGGTGACACGTTGCTGATCACTGCCGGTGTGCCGTTCGGTCAGCCGGGATCGACCAACTCGCTGCGGATCGAAACATTGATTTAGCGCCTGTACCGGCCTCTTCGCGAGCAGGCTCGCTCCCACAGTTGATTTGTGTGCATCACAAACTCAATGACTGAACAAAGATTCAATGTGGGAGCCAGCCTGCTGGCGATGCAGGCGCCTCGGTTTCACTGACTTTCAGAACTGCCATGCCTGCCAATCATTTCAACACCCACTGCCCCGACTGGGCCGAGGCTTTGCTCAACGGTTTCAGTCAAATATTCCTCCAGCGCCATCCGCTGTGCGGCCTGATGTGCCTGTTGGCGATCCTGCTGACGGCGCCGGTGCTGTTCGCCGGTGCGCTGCTCGGTGCCGTCGCCGGTTTGCTCACTGCGCAACGGCGCAACTACGCCAAGGCTGATCGCCAGGCCGGGTTGTTCAGCTACAACGGCATTTTGCTCGGCCTGTTGCTGAGCCTGTATTTCCCGTGGTCGCCGATGCTGCCGCCGCTGATTCTTGCTGCCGGCGGATTGAGCGCGATGGTCACGCAGCAATGGCTCAAACACGTGTACAGCAGCCGAGCCATACCGGCCTATACCTCGCCGTTCGTGGCCATGAGCTGGGTATTGCTGCTGTTTGCCGAACCTTCGGCACCAATAGCGCACATCGAGATGAATACGATCAATCTGCTCGCTGCCGAACTCCGTGGACTGGGCCAAGTGATGTTCCTCGGTCATCCACTGGCCGGCGCGCTGATTGCTGTCGGATTGCTGATCGCTGATCGCCGCGCGTTTTGCTGGGCGATGCTGGCGTCTGCAATCGGCCTCGGCTCCAGTCTGCTGCACCATGAAAGCAACGCTGCGTTGCTCGGCCTCGGCAGCTACAACGCCGTGCTCGCCGCCCTCGCCTTTTCCGCCCAACGCCAACAACCGTGGCTGCCGCTGCTCGGTATCGTCCTCGCGCTGCTGGTCACGCCGCTGTTTGCGGCGGTCGGCCTCGCGACGTTGACCGCGCCGTTTATCCTCGCCTGCTGGCTGATCCGCGCCGGGATTCAGATGCTCGGCAAAGCCAGCGTCGAGCGTGCGCCTTGCGCTCATGGGGAGAATCAACCTAGGCTGCGCTGATCTTCGATTCAGGCGTTATCCATGGACAGCAGCAACAGTTGGCGCGAACGGCTTTACGTGATGATTTTCCAGAGCGACACCCGCGCCGGGCGTCGCTTCGATGGCATCCTGCTGTTGATCATCCTCGCCAGTCTGGTGATCGTGATGCTCGACAGCATCGACAGCATTCACCAGAACTATGCGAACGTGCTGGCCTACATCGAGTGGGGCTTCACGATCATCTTTCTCGGCGAGTACATCCTGCGCCTGTACTGCTCGCCCAAGCCGTTGCGCTACGCCTTCAGCTTTTACGGGCTGGTGGATTTGCTGGCGATCGTGCCGGGCATCCTCGCCCTGTATTACAGCGATGCGCAGTACCTGCTGATTATCCGGATCATTCGGATGTTGCGGATTTTCCGTGTGCTCAAGCTCAGCCCGTACCTCAAGCAAGCCAATTACTTGATGTCGGCGCTGCGTGGCAGCAAGCAGAAGATCGTCGTGTTCTTGGTCAGTGTCTGCACGCTGGTGACGGTATTCGGCACCTTGATGTACGTGATCGAAGGCCCGGAACACGGTTTCACCAGCATCCCCAAAGGCATCTATTGGGCGATCGTCACGCTGACCACCGTGGGCTTCGGCGACATCGTGCCGAAGACCCCGCTGGGTCAGGTGATTTCGTCACTGGTGATGATCACCGGCTACTCGATCATCGCCGTGCCGACGGGGATTTTCACCGCCGAACTGGCCAACGCCATGCGCGGTGAACAGCTGCAACACGACTGCCCGGTGTGCAAGAAAAATAGCCATGAACACGGCGCGGCGTTCTGCTCGCGATGTGGCAATGCACTGTTCAAGAAACTGGAATAAGCAAAGAGCTTTTTAATCTTTAAACGACTATGCGTGCCCCGTTATAGTCAGTGGCAATTGAACATCACCCCCTGCTCCTACACAGATAAAACAAGGAATGCGCAGTGAAAAAACTCTTTGGCGCCTCACTTCTCGCCGCCAGTCTGGCCTTGGCCAACATCGCCCAAGCAGCCCCGACGCTGCTCAACGTTTCCTACGACGTGATGCGCGATTTCTACAAGGACTACAACACTGCGTTCCAGAAACACTGGCAAGCTGAGCACAACGAAAACATCACCGTGCAGATGTCCTTCGGCGGTTCGAGCAAGCAAGCGCGTTCGGTGATCGATGGCCTGCCGGCTGACGTCATCACCATGAACATGGCCACCGATATCAACGCCCTCGCCGACAACGGCAAACTGGTCCCGGAGAACTGGGTCACCCGTTTGCCGAACAACAGCGCGCCGTTCACTTCGGCCACGGTGTTCATCGTCCGTAAAGGCAACCCGAAAGCCCTGAAAGACTGGCCGGATCTGCTCAAGGACGGCGTGCAAGTGATCGTGCCTAACCCGAAAACTTCGGGTAACGGCCGCTACACCTACCTGTCGGCCTGGGGCTACGTGCTGAAAAACGGCGGTGACGAGAACAAGGCCAAAGACTTCGTCGGCAAGCTGTTCAAACAAGCGCCAGTGCTTGATACCGGTGGCCGCGCGGCGACTACCACATTCATGACCAACCAGATCGGCGACGTGCTGGTGACCTTCGAAAACGAAGCGGAGATGATTGCCCGCGAGTTTGGTCGTGATCAGTTTGAAGTGATTTATCCGAGCGTTTCCGCCGAGGCTGAGCCACCGGTGTCTGTGGTCGATAAAGTGGTCGACAAGAAAGGTTCGCGTGCAGCGGCGGATGAGTACCTGAAGTACCTGTGGTCGCCGCAAGGTCAGGAGATTGCGGCGGCAAACTACTTGCGTCCGCGTGATCCGGCGGTGCTGGCGAAGTACACCGACCGTTTCCCGAAAGTTGATTTCCTCTCGGTTGAGAAAACCTTTGGTGACTGGCGTACGGTGCAGAAGACTCACTTTAATGATGGTGGGGTTTTCGATCAGATTTACAGTGGGCAGTAAGGTTTAAGCTGACATGAAAAAGGCGACCCTCAGTGGTCGCCTTTTTTTGTGGCCGCTTTACCCTCACCCCAGCCCTCTCCCGGAGGGAGAGGGAGCCGACCGAGGTGTCTGGCGAGTTACATCGACCTGAAAGACCTTATCGATTATGGATTCGGCACCGCAGTTTCATGTCGGCGTATTCTTTCAGCATCCCCCAATCAGTCCCCTCTCCCTCCGGGAGAGGGTTAGGGTGAGGGGCTTTTACATCGGCGGCGTCACCCCATCCTTCCCCGCAGAAATCGATTGCGCCGTCAGCGTGCCATCCGCACCCTGCGTAACGAACGTAACAATCTTCACCCCAACCTTCAGCAAGCTCCGATCCCCCGGCTCGAGATTCACGATCGGCACATCCTCCGGCACCAGAATCTTCTGCTGCCCGCCCTTGTAGTTCACCGTCAGCACCCGCCCGTTGCTCACCACCAGATCGCCGACGCTGCCATTGGTCATGCTGCTGCCCTTGGCCAGATCGAACGGCCGATGCCCGTCGCCGCTACCCGCCAGCTCCGGCGGAAACACATGCACCTCCAGCGCCTTGAGCGTGCCATCCTCTTGCGGCATCGCCGCCGAACCGATGTAACTGCCGGGTTTGATGTCTTCGATATTGGCCAGGGTGACCGCGCGAACTTTGGTGTCGCCGGTCAACTGGATCACCACGTTCTCGCCACTGTTGACGTGGACTTTCAAGGTGTCGGCGCTGACCCCGGTGATCTCTCCGCGCACGCCAATGCGCATGCCGGGGGCATCAGCGGCCTGCACGCTCATCGCGCCCAGCAGGCTGATCAGGGCAATCGTTGCTATGTGGTGAAGCCTTTGACGAACCATTGCAATCCTCCAGTCATCAAGATTGAACAAGCCGATGCGAACATAAGCACGCTATCGAACAGGATGTAAGTGAATGTATCATCGACCCCGACAGTCGGACGCAAGGTCCGCCGATGGATGACACGCCGCTAGCATCCTGTCATTGCGCAACGGAATAACTGATATCAACCGCCGGCGTCTTCTGCCCTTGCGGATTAATCCTTAGCCTCACCGCATCCCTTTCGCTGGATCGAGAAACGATATGACCACCACTCACACAATGACCCGAGGCATGGTGCTGCTGTTCGCCTTCTGCTGCGGCGCCATCGTTGCCAACATCTACTACGCACAGCCGATCATCGGCCTGATCGCGCCCGACATTGGCCTGAGCGACACCATGGCCAGCTTCATCGTCTCGCTGACGCAGATCGGTTATGCGCTGGGCCTGTTCTTTCTGGTGCCGCTGGGCGATCTGCTGGAAAACCGCCGGTTGATGATCATCACCACCGTGGTGGCGATTGCCAGCCTGCTGGCGGCGGCGTTTACCGATCAGCCGAATGTGTTTCTGCTGATCTCGTTGCTGGTCGGTTTTAGCTCGGTGTCGGTACAGATCCTGATTCCACTGGCGGCGCATCTGGCACCGGAAGAATCCCGCGGTCGGGTGGTCGGCGGGATCATGGGTGGCTTGCTGCTGGGCATTCTGCTCGCACGACCGGTGTCGAGCGTGGTGGCCGACCACTTGGGCTGGCGGGCGATGTTCATGATTGCTGCCGCGTTGATGGCGGCGATCAGCGTGGTATTGGCGCTGACCGTGCCCAAGCGCCAGCCGGATCACAGCGCTACCTATGGCCAACTGATCGGCTCGTTGTGGACGCTGTTGCGCCAACAACCAGTACTGCGTCAGCGGGCGTTTTATCAGGGCTGCATGTTCGCCACCTTCAGCCTGTTCTGGACCGCGGTGCCGCTGGAACTGGCACGCAACCATGGTTTGTCGCAAAGCGAGATCGCAATCTTCGCCCTGGTCGGCGCCATCGGTGCCATCGCCGCACCGATCAGCGGACGCCTGGCTGATGCCGGCCATACTCGCATCGCCTCGCTGCTGGCCATGCTGTTCGCCAGCCTAAGTTTCCTGCCCGCCTTCATCCACCCGGCCTACAGCGTCATCGGCCTGGCCGTGACCGGCGTGGTGCTCGACTTCTGCGTGCAGATGAACATGGTCCTCGGCCAGCGCGCGGTCTATTCGCTGGACGCGAAAAGCCGTGGCCGTCTGAACGCGCTGTACATGACCAGCATCTTCATCGGCGGTGCCTTCGGCTCGTCGGTGGCCAGTGCGGTGTACGAGCATGGCGGCTGGTTGTGGATCGTGATTGTGGGAAGTGCGTTCCCGCTGCTGGCGTTGTTGCGGTTTTTGAGTGCTTCGCAGCGTGGTTCATTGGCAACGGCGTAAGGCGGCAAAAGCTTCGCGAGCAGGCTCGCTCCCACAGGTTATTCATTTAGCCTGGGGGAGCGATGAGGCTTAATATCGAACCAGCTTTTCCATCGCCGCATCGGCCAGAAAGGAGGAGCGGCTTTTGACGTTGTGCTCGCGCACATAACGATCGATGCGCTGAATCACATAACCGGGCAGCGTTACGTTGACCTTTTCGGTCTTGCCGAGATAGGGCGAAATATCCAGCTCCAGCATGCCCCAGCCCATATCGGCAAATTCCGGATTGTTGCGATGCGCCGCTGCAGAAGTGGGCATAGGGATCGCCTCTGCGCTCGCCACAATTTCCTGCAGCATGATGTGGGCGATTTCAACGGCAGCGTTGTAGGCCTCTTCGAAACTATCCCCTGCTGTCACGGCGCCGGGAATATCGGGGATCTGAATACCGATGGCGGTATTTTCGTCACCCCATTCGATGCAGATTGGATATTGCATTATGGATCTCCTTGGTAACTGGCTGGCGGGTTGTACAACCCGGCACGCCTCCTGATGCTTTTGACCGTCCCCAGTGGCAAATCCTTTTTCGGGTGAGGGACGGGAATCGTGTACGGGTTGTATCGGTGAGTGAAGATGTGATGACTGCCGGTGATCCGATCCAGCACCCAGCCAGCCCCTCCAGCTCCTTGATCAATTGCCTGCTTTGCACCAATCGCCTCCTTGGCCTGGCCCTTTAAAAATAACCCTAGAGTTATCTTTACTCAAGCACAGAAATCCAGAGAGCGACGTCCGGTTGTTTTACAGAGTGTGATTGAAACGCTAAACCCTGAGCTTTGCGCAGCACTTGCTTGAGCAAGTTTCTGTGCGAACCCAATAGGCACACAGCAAAACGGCGATCCAAAGATCGCCGTTTTCATTTACTGCCCGAACTGCTTGCCCAACCCCGGTGGCACGCCGTGGATGTTGGTGTCTTCCCACGGACCATTGGGGCTGACCGAGCGGCTCCAGCCGTTGTTCCAGCGGTAGTAGGTGCGCTGGCGGTAGAAGGTGTTGGTCTGGTCGTCGAGCACGTAGACGCCGAGTTTCTGGTCCCAGTGGCTGTTGCCGCCCGGTGGTGGGGCGAAGCTGGCTGAGGTGCGCGGGACGGGTTTTGCCGGTTTCGCCGGGATGCTTTTGCCCGGGGTTGGCGAGGTCGACGGGGTCGGGCTCGGTTGTGACGGCGGAATCGGCGGCAGGTTGGTCGTCGGTTCCGGTCGTTGCACCGCACATGCACTCAAGCCCAGGGCCAGTGTGAGGACTGTGATTCGGGCGATGGTGTGCATGGCGGTGCTTTCCTGTTGTGTCCGGCTATTTGTCCGGGCTGTCGATGGTCAGTTTTTGTAGCGCGGTGGTGCTGCTGGCCAGAGGGCCGCTGCGACCGACCCACTCGCCGGCAGTCGGTTGGCCGGCGCGGGAGATGCGCGCAACCAGTTGGACTTCAGGGAAGTTCGACAGTTTCAACTGCGGCATCATTGCGTCGGCATCGCCCAGTTCCACGGTCACCGGCAGATCGGCCACGGTCAGGCGTTTGGCGGCCAGCGGTGCCGGTGGACCGGAGGTGGCGCGGGCGAAAATGAACACGCTGTCACCCGGTTGCACTTTGCTTCTGAGTTCGCTGGAAAGATCGACGTTGACTTTCAACAGCGCGGCTTTCGCGGCTACCGGTGCCTCAGCGACTTTGCCACCGCTGGCTTCCAGACGTTCGGCGGCGCGTTTGATCCCGCCTTGCAGCGCGGCGCGGGAGCTATCCTCAGGCGGCACTTGCGCGAGCAAGCGGTTCCAGTAATCGATGGCTTCCTGATAACGCTCGCCTTCGAACGCAGCGATGCCGAGCAGACCGAGGCTGGTGACTTCTTTCGGATCAGCCTTCAGCGCTTCGTCAGTCAGCGCCTGAATCTTCGCCGACCACTTCTTGCCGTCAGCAAAGTACTGCGCCTGCGCCCACTGACCGAGCAGTTCCGGCTGGCGACCGGCCAGGTTGGCGGCGCGTTCGAACATCTTCGCCGCGTCCGCCGGACGCTCTTGCGCCATGTAGGTACGACCGAGGAAATACAGGCCTTCGGCAGAATCCGGTTGCGCCGCAACAGCACGTTCCAGACGCTGGGTCATTTCTTCCATCGACTGCGGCGCCTGAGCGAACTCGCGGGTCAGTTCGACCTTGTCGGCAGCGCCGAAGTGCATATAAAGACCCAGGCCCAATACCGGCACCAGCACAGCGGCCAACAGCGGCAAGGGTTTACCCAGTCGGGAAACCCGTGGCGCGCTGACGCCTTCGGTATCCGCCAGCAACTCACGGGCAGCCTCCGCACGACCGCTGTCCATTTGCGCAGCGTCGAGTACGCCTTCAGCCTGTTGCGCTTGCAACTCAGCGACGCGCTCCTGATACAACGCGACGTTCAGGGCAGTACGATCCTCTTCACGCTGGGCGCGACGTTCACGCAGCACCGGGATCAGCAGAAAACTCAGGGCGACCAGAAGCAACAGCCCTGCGGCAAGCCAGAAATCAATCATTCTTGGTTTTTATCCAACAGTTGGTCGAGGCGCTGACGTTCTTCGCTGGACAGCGCTTGCGGAGTCTCGGCGCGCTGGCCGCGACGACGACGGACGATCACCGCGATCACCACAACGCCGCCGAGCAGCAGCCCGGCCGGGCCGAACCACAGCAACGCCGTTTTGGCATTGAGCGCCGGTTTGTAGCGGACGAAATCACCGTAGCGATCAACCATGAAATCGATGATCTGCTGGTTGTCCTTGCCCTCACCGAGCATGCGGAAAATCTCTTTGCGCAGGTCAGCGGCAATCGGCGCGTTGGAGTCGGCGATGTCCTGGTTCTGGCACTTGGGGCAGCGCAGTTCCTTGGTCAGTTCGCGGAAACGCTCACGGTCGCCTTCTTTGGCGAACTCGTAGGTGTCGATGGCGGCATGGGCCACACCGACCAGACTAAAGCCCAATACGGCAGCGGCTAAAAAGCGTTTCATGGCTTGGCCTCATCGACCAGTGCCTGATACTTGGCGGCGAGTTTTTCGCGCCAGACCTGCTCGTCGATCACGCCGACATATTTGTCGCGGATGATGCCCTTGGCGTCGATGAAGAAGGTTTCCGGCGCGCCGTAAACCCCGAGGTTGAGGCCCAGCGAGCCTTCATCGTCACGGATATCCAGCGCATACGGATTGTGGAATTCGGCCAGCCACTTCAAGGCATCGGCGTTGGTGTCCTTGTAGTTGATGCCGTAGATCACCACACCACGCTCGGCGAGTTTGTTCAGCACCGGATGCTCGACCCGGCAGGAAATGCACCAGGTGCCCCAGACATTGACCAGTGCCGGTTTGCCGAGAATGTCAGCCTTGGTCAGGTTCTTGTCGCCCTGCACGTTTGGCAGGGAAAACTCCGGGAACGGCTTGTTGATCATCGCCGACGGCAGTTCCGCCGGATCGAGGTACAGCCCGCGATAAAGAAACACCGCCACCAGCAGGAAAATCGCCAGTGGCACCAGCATCAACCAACGTCTCATGCCGCCGCTCCCGTCATGCCCAGTGCTTCACGCACCTTGGCTTTCACTTTAACCCGATAACGTCGATCCAGCGCCGCCAACAAGCCACCGAACCCGGTGAGCAAACCGCCGAACCAGATCCAGCGCACGAACGGTTTGACGTGCACGCGCACCGCCCACGCGCCGTTGTCCAGCGGTTCACCGAGGGCGACGTAAAGGTCACGGGTGAAACCGGCGTCGATGCCGGCTTCGGTCATCACCGAGTTCTGCACGGTGTACAGACGTTTTTCCGGGTGCAGCACGCTGATTTCCTTACCGTCACGAATGACCCGAATCGTGCCTTTGTCGGAGGTGAAGTTCGGCCCTTCGAAGTGCTTGGCGCCTTCGAAGACGAAGTGATAACCGGCCAGGTCCATCGACTCGCCCGGCGCCAGACGCAGGTCGCGTTCGGCACTGTTCTGACTCGACAACACCACGCCCAGCGCACACACGGCGATGCCGAGGTGAGCGATCTGCATGCCCCAGTAGCTACGGGTCAGGGTTGGCAAGCCTTTGATCAGACCTTTGTGGCGAGTCTTGTCGACGATGTCGCGTGCACCGGCCAGCAGCACCCACGCAGCAAGCAGGAAGGTCGCAATCACCGCCCAGTTGAAATCGCCGTAAGCAACACCGGCAACCACCGCCAGCGCAACGCTACCCAACAGCACTGGGGTCAGCATGCTCGCCAGCCATTTCACCGGGGTGTCTTTCCAGCGGACGATCACACCGACCGCCATCACCATCATCAGCAACGCCATCAACGGAATGAACAGCGCATTGAAGTACGGCGGGCCGACCGACATTTTGGCGCCGCTGAGGGCATCGAGAATCAGCGGGTACAGCGTGCCGAGCAGAATCATCGACGCCGCCACCACCAGCACCAGGTTGTTGCCCAGCAGCAGGGTTTCCCGCGACCACAGGTTGAAACCGACCTGACTTTTCACCACTGGCGCACGCAGGGCGAACAGCGTCAGCGAGCCGCCAACCACAAACAGCAGGAAGATCAGGATAAATACGCCGCGCTCCGGATCGGAGGCAAACGCGTGCACCGAAGTCAGCACGCCGGAGCGCACCAGGAACGTACCGAGCAGGCTCAGCGAAAACGCGGCAATCGCCAGCAACACCGTCCAGCTCTTGAACACGCCACGTTTTTCCGTGACCGCCAGCGAGTGGATCAGTGCGGTGCCGACCAGCCAAGGCATGAACGAGGCGTTTTCCACCGGGTCCCAGAACCACCAGCCACCCCAGCCGAGTTCGTAATAGGCCCACCACGAACCGAGGGTGATGCCGATGCCGAGGAACGCCCAGGCAACGATGGTCCATGGCCGCGACCAGCGTGCCCACGCGGCATCAAGGCGACCGCCCATCAACGCGGCGATAGCGAAGGCGAACGCCACCGAAAAACCGACGTAACCCATGTACAACATCGGCGGGTGAACGATCAGGCCGATGTCTTGCAACAGTGGATTCAAGTCAGCGCCATTGCTGGGCATTTGCGGCAGGATGCGTTTGAACGGGTTGGACGTCAGGATCAGGAACAGCAAGAAGCCGGTGCTGATCATGCCCATCACCGCCAAGACGCGGGCGAGCATCACTTGCGGTAACTGCCGGGAGAACACCGACACGGCGAAGGTCCAGCCACCGAGAATCAGCGCCCACAGCAGCAACGACCCTTCGTGGGCGCCCCACACCGCGCTGAATTTGTAGTACCACGGCAACGCGGTATTGGAGTTGTTCGCCACATACGCGACGGAGAAGTCATCGGTCATGAACGCGTAGGTCAAAATGCCGAACGCGAACAGCAGAAAAGCAAACTGCCCCCATGCGGCGGGCTGGGCCAGACTCATCCAGAAACGGTCACCGCGCCAAGCGCCAATCAATGGCACCACGGCCTGCACCAGCGCAAAACACAGCGCCAGAATCATCGCCAGATGACCGAGCTCAGGAATAAAAATCGCCGAGGTCATCGATCAACCCTCCTTCGCAGGCGTTGGGGCGGATTGACCACTGTCTTTCAAGGCTTTGGTCACTTCCGGCGGCATGTACTTCTCGTCGTGCTTGGCCAGCACTTCATCGGCCACCACCACACCATCGGCGTTGAGCTTGCCGAGGGCAACGATGCCCTGCCCTTCGCGGAACAGATCCGGGAGGATGCCGCGATAGGCGATGGTCACGGATTTATTGAAGTCAGTGACGACAAATTTGACGTCCAGCGAATCCTTCGAGCGCTGCAGCGAACCGGCCTCAACCATGCCGCCGGCGCGGATGCGCGTGTCTTGCGGCGCTTCGCCATTGGCGATCTGCGTCGGAGTGTAGAACAGATTGATGTTCTGCTGCAGGGCGCTGAGGGCCAGGCCGACGGCAGCGCCGACCCCGACCAGAATGGCCAGAATGATGATCAGACGTTTCTTGCGCAGCGGATTCACTTGCCGTTCTCCCGGCGCAGACGACGCGCCTCTTGTTGCAGATAGCGCTTGCGGGCCGCAATCGGCGCCACCACGTTGAGGATCAGCACCGCCAGACAGATGCCGTAGGCCGACCAGACATAGAGGCCATGATGGCCCATGGCGAGGAAGTCGCCGAATGAAGCAAAACTCATCGAGCGGCCTCCAGACTGTGCTGCACTTCTTCTTTCACCCAACTGGCGCGGGCTTCACGCTTGAGCACTTCAAGACGCATGCGCAGCAACAGCACGGCGCCGAAGAAGCAATAGAAACCCAGCACGGTCAGCAGCAGCGGCAGCCACATCTCGGCCGGCATCGCCGGTTTTTCGGTAAGGGTGAAAGTCGCGCCCTGGTGCAGGGTGTTCCACCACTCCACCGAGTATTTGATGATCGGGATATTGATCACGCCGACGATGGCCAGCACCGCGCAGGCTTTGGCGGCGCTGTCGCGGTTGCTGATGGCATTGCCCAGCGCGATCACGCCGAAATACAGAAACAGCAGAATCAGCATCGAGGTCAGGCGCGCGTCCCAAACCCACCACGAACCCCAGGTCGGCTTGCCCCAGATCGCCCCGGTGACCAGCGCCACGGCGGTCATCCACGCGCCGATCGGTGCGGCACATTGCAGGGCGACGTCGGCCAGTTTCATTTTCCACACCAGCCCGACCACACCGCACACCGCCAGCATCACGTAGATCGACTGTGCGAGCATCGCGGCAGGTACGTGGATGTAGATGATGCGAAAACTGTTGCCTTGCTGATAGTCCGGCGGCGCGAAGGCCAGGCCCCAAACGACGCCGACGCCGATCAGCAGCAACGCTGCGATGCTCAGCCACGGCAAGAACTTGCTGCTGATGCCGTAGAACCACTTGGGCGAGCCGAGCTTGTGAAACCAGGTCCAGTTCATACTGTTTCCATCACGGGTGCCGCTCATCGGTGTGAGCAGTCTCAGGGTCTTTGCTGGTTAAATTTTAACCAGACCTCATTATTCGCCGACGCTGATCTTCAGGCCAGCAGCTATTGCAAACGGTGTCAGGGTGATCGCCAGGGCGGTCAGGCTACCCAGCCATAGCAGATACCCGGTCGCCGGCATGCCTTGCAAGGCAGCCTGCAAGGCGCCACTGCCAAGGATCAACACCGGGATGTACAACGGCAGAATCAGCAGCGCCAGCAACAGGCCGCCACGCTTCAAACCGACCGTCAGCGCCGCGCCCACCGCGCCGAGCAAGCTCAGCACCGGTGTTCCCAGCAGCAACGAAAGCAGCAAAACCGGCAGACAGGCGGCAGGCAAACCGAGCATCAACGCCAGCAGCGGTGAGAGCAGAACCAGTGCCAGACCGGAGAAGAGCCAGTGTGCCAGCACCTTGGCCAAGACCAGAAGTGGCAGCGGGTGCGACGAAAGGACCCACTGTTCCAGGGATCCGTCTTCGAAATCACTGCGGAACAGCCCGTCCAGCGAGAGCAGGACCGACAACAGCGCCGCCACCCAGACTAACCCGGGGGACAGGTTTTGCAACACTTGAGTTTCCGGGCCGACGGCCAGCGGGAACAACGCGATGACGATGGCGAAGAAAATCAGCGGATTGGCCAGTTCCGCCGGGCGGCGAAACAGCAGTCGGGATTCACGGGCAACCAGCAGGCCAAACACACTCATACTGCCCAATTCCCCAGATCGATGTCGCGATAACCGGCCGGCATCCGGCTCAACGTGTGGTGCGTGGTCAACACCACCAGACCGCCGCGCTCGCAGTGCCCGGCCAGATGTTCTTCGAGCTGCGCCACGCCCTGCTTGTCGAGGGCGGTAAACGGCTCATCGAGAATCCACAGCGGCGGGCTGTCCAGATACAGGCGCGCCAGCGCCACGCGGCGTTGCTGACCGGCAGAAAGACTGTGGCAGGGAACATCTTCGAAACCGCGCAATCCTACTGCTGCCAAGGCTTGCCAGATGGCGTCGCGTTCGGCGGGATGATGCAGGGCGCAGAGCCAGGAGAGGTTCTCTTCCGGGGTCAGTAGATCCTTGATCCCGGCGGCGTGGCCGATCCACAGCAGGTTGCGTGCGAGTTCGCTGCGTTGTTCGGTCAGCGGCTGGCCATTAAGCAGGACTTGCCCGGCGGTCGGCTGCATCAGCCCGGACAACAGGCGCAAAAGGCTGGTCTTGCCGCTACCGTTGGGTCCGCTGATCTGCACCATATCGCCGCTGGCGAGTCTCAATTCGAGATTTTCGAAGAGCAGCCGCAGATCACGCTCACACGCGAGGGCAACGGTTTGCAGGACAGGACTGGTCAAGGGATCACGGGCCTTATACGGTTCAAGTCGGCTCTGGCGCGGCCGTTAAAGAGATGCAGCATAGATGCATTGACGGCTCGATCTAGAGAGCTGGGTCAAACAATTGCTATGTTTTTTATTCGAAGCGCAAGACGGGCGGCATTATACATGTCGTGCCTTACTCTCAAGAGTGCAATTTCCTCAGGTTGTGTCCGCGTATGACAGGCGAAATGAACATCCTCCCGCTCCCGCCCACTACCCCGGCGACCGTTCGCCCGCAGGTCGGTGAGCTGCTCAAGCTGCTGACCCCGGTCGAAGGCCTGATCGGCGCCGGGCAAAGCGCCAAAGCCGAGGTGTTGTCGCTCAAGCAGGCGGATCAGACCTTTCAGTTATTGCTCAAGGTGACCGTCGACGGCGGACGCCAGACCACCGTGCAGGCGACCAGCAATCTGCCGCTGCCGCAAGGCACCAGTCTGGCGATCACTCAGCCGTCGGCGGGCAATCTGGCGATTACCGTGCAGCAGGCGATTGCCAGCAGCGTCGCCGCCCTCACCCGCATCGATACTGCACAATTGCCGGTCGGCACGCTGCTGCAAGGCAAGGTGCTGACCTCGCAGGCGCTGCCGCAGACGCCGGGGCAAGCGGCAGTATTCCGTTCGCTGGTCAGTTTGCTCAACAGCGCACAGAGCGGCAGCACACTGACCATCGATAGCCCGCAGCCACTGCGCATCGGCACCTTGCTTTCGGCGCTGGTGGAAGATGCACAAACTCTCAAGTTTCTGCCGATGAGCAGCCGCCAGGAACAACTGGCCGTGAGTCAGCAACTGCTCGGCCAGCAAAGTCGTCAGGCATCCCTGACAGGGTTGCTGAATGCTTTGCAGAATCTGCCGAGCGATACCGATCAGACATCGCAGGATTTGCGCGCGGTGGTCGACAAACTCCTTGCCAGCCTCCCGGACGTGCAACAACTGAGCACCGCCAAAGGCGTGGCCCTTGCCCTGGCCAACAGCGGCGCGTTCCTCGAAGCCAAATTGCTGACCGGGCAGAACCCGACGCTGGCTCCGGACATGAAGGCCGATCTGCTCAAGCTGATCGCGCAGCTGACTCCGGGCCTGCCGAGCAGTACCAGTTTCAACGCGATCATCGCCGCCAACACCCTGGCGCAAGCGCTGCCGAGTTTCGTCCGTAACGCCCTCGGCATGCTCGGCCAGGTCAGCGCCAAACCAGTACCGAGCAGCTTCCCGCTGCCCGAGCGTTTGCTGCAAAGTCTGGACGGCGAAGGCGATCTGGAACAGTTGTTGCGCCTCGCCGCCGCTGCGGTATCGCGCCTGCAGAGCCATCAACTGTCGAGCCTGGAACAAACCGGTGTCACCGACGACGGGCGCCTGCTCAGCACCTGGCAACTGGAAATCCCCATGCGCAACCTGCAAGACATCGTGCCGTTGCAGGTCAAGTTCCAGCGTGAAGAAGCGCCGGAGCGCGAACCGCAACCAAACGAACGCCGCGACGAGCGCGAACCCAAGCAACAGCTGTGGCGCGTCGATCTGGCGTTTGACATGGAGCCGCTCGGGCCGATGCAGATTCAGGCGCAACTGATCGCCGGCAGCCTGTCCAGCCAACTGTGGGCCGAACGGCCGTACACCGCCGATCTGATCGGCAACAACCTGTTCGCCCTGCGCCAGCGCCTGCTCGATCGCGGGCTCAACGTCGGCGACATCGACTGCCACCTCGGCACCCCGCCGCAGGGCAACCAAACCCGTCTCGAACACCGCTGGGTCGACGAAACCGCATGAACGATTCCACTGCCCCACGCCAGGCCATCGCCCTCAAATACGACGGCAACCACGCCCCGACCCTCACCGCCAAGGGTGATGACGAACTGGCCGAAGAAATCCTGCGCATCGCTCGCGATTGCGAGGTGCCGATTTACGAGAATGCTGAATTGGTGCGCTTGCTGGCGCGGATGGAACTGGGCGACAGCATTCCCGAAGAGCTGTACCGCACGATTGCCGAGATCATCGCGTTTGCGTGGAATCTGAAGGGAAAATTCCCTGAGGGGCAGGACCCGAATGCGCCGATGGTCGAGAAGGACGTCACCGATCGCGGCGATGATTATTAAGCCTTAAAAGCAAAAGATCGCAGCCTTCGGCAGCTCCTACATTGGAATGC
>NZ_JBSVXS010000087.1:0-23142 GCF_054070155.1 Pseudomonas sp. SDT291_1_S447 | reverse complement strand
AGTCAATATTTGCGTCGACTGGCACACCGCTATCGCGAGCAGGCTCACTCCTACATTTGATATTCGTCAGGCGAGCTTTTCACGTAGCTCTTCGATACTTATTTCACGCATGCGGAATTTCTGAATCTTGCCCGTGACCGTCATCGGAAATTCTTCGACGAATTTGAAGTGCCGAGGCGTCTTGAAGTGCGCGATGCGCTCCTTGCACCAGGTTTGCAGCTCCAGCTCCGAAGCGCTGTGGCCGGGATGAAATTTGATCCAGGCAACAATCTCCTCGCCGTAACGCGAGCAGGGAATGCCGATCACCTGCACGTCCGCCACCGCCGGGTGGGTGAAAAAAAACTCTTCCAGCTCACGCGGATAAACGTTCTCGCCGCCACGGATGATCATGTCCTTGTTACGCCCGGCAATGTTGACGTAACCCTCCTCGTTCATGCTCGCCAGGTCGCCGGTGTGCATCCAGCCCGCCTCATCGATGGCTTCGGCGGTGGCCTGCGGATTGTTCCAGTAGCCGAGCATCACACTGTAACCACGGGTGCACAGTTCGCCGATGGTGCCGCGCGGCACGAGGTTGCCGGCTTCGTCGATGATCTTGCTTTCCAGTTGTGGCTGGGTGCGGCCGACAGTGGTCACGCGCAATTCCAGCTCGTCGTTCGGGCCGGTTTGCAGCGACACCGGGCTGGTTTCGGTCATGCCGTAAGCGATCTGTACTTCACTCATGTGCATCTCGCTGATGACCCGGCGCATTACCTCGATCGGGCACGTCGCACCGGCCATGATCCCGGTGCGCAGGCTCGACAGATCAAATTCTGCGCGTTGTGGCTGGTCGAGCATGGCGATGAACATGGTTGGCACGCCGTAGAGGCCGGTGGCTTTTTCTTCGGCAACGGTTTGCAGGGTCAGCAATGGATCGAAGGCATCGTTGGGGTAAATCATCGTGCTGCCGTGGGTGATGCAGCCGAGGTTGCCCATGACCATGCCGAAACAGTGATACAGCGGCACCGGGATCACCAGACGATCGCGCGGGGTCAGGCCGATGCTTTCGCCGACCATGTAACCGTTGTTGAGGATGTTGTAGTGGCTGAGGGTCGCGCCTTTGGGGAAACCGGTGGTGCCGGAGGTGTACTGGATGTTCACCGGCTGATCAAAGTGCAGGCTGTCGCTGCGTTCGTTTAGTTGCTCTTTAGAGACACTGGCTGCCATATCGGCCAATTGCGACCACGGCAGAAAACCTGACAGTGGCTGCGGGTCGAGGCTGATGACCCCGCGCAACTCCGGCAAACGCTCACTGCGTAATTGGCCGATGGATTGTTCAGCCAGTTCCGGCACCAGGCCTTGCAACATGCCGTGATAGTTCGAGGACTTGAACGCTCCGGCGCAGACCAGCCATTGGCAGCCGGATTGCTTGAGCACGTATTCGAGTTCGGAGCTGCGGTAGGCCGGGTTGATGTTGACCAGGATCACGCCGATTTTCGCTGTAGCGAATTGTGTAATGCACCATTGTGCGCAGTTGGGTGCCCAGACACCGAGGCGGTCGCCGGCCTGCAATCCCAAAGCCAGCAGCGCTCTGGCGTGCAGATCGACTGCATCGGCCAGTTGCCGCCATGAGTAGCGCAACTGCTGATGGCGCACCACCAGCGCCTCACCGTCGGGATACTGCGCGACGGTCTGATCGAACTTCTGCCCGATGGTCATCGCCAGCAAGGCTTTGTCCTGAGAACCACGGGTGTAGCTACGCTGCGGGTTTGCACTGGGTTGATCCATGACGACCCCTATTGTCTTTATTTATGGGTTGCCGACGGTCACTTGTAGGAGTGAGCCTGCTCGCGATCTCGATCCATCAATCAACACTTACGTCGACTGACACGACGCCATCGCGAGCAGGCTCACTCCTACAAAAACTAATCAGCTTTCAATCTTGAACTGCCCCTACTCTCGCTCAAGTTGACGTTAACGTAAAGGGTGATTGACAGCCATCCATCACAGGCTTACGTTAACGTAAAGGTGAGAGCCGAGTGACCGCCCTCCCCACCCTACAAAAAAGCCAAAAGGTGACCCATGAGCTATCCATCCCTGAACTTCGCCCTCGGTGAAACCATCGACATGCTGCGCGATCAGGTTCAGTCCTTTGTCGCCAAGGAGATCGCCCCGCGCGCGGCGCAGATCGACAGCGACAACCTGTTCCCCGCCGACATGTGGCGCAAGTTCGGTGACATGGGCCTGCTCGGCATCACCGTGCCGGAAGAGTACGGTGGCGCGGGCCTGGGTTACCTGGCACACGTCGTGGCGATGGAAGAAATCAGCCGCGGCTCGGCTTCGGTGGCGTTGTCCTACGGCGCGCACTCCAACCTCTGCGTCAACCAGATCAACCGCAACGGCAATCACGAACAGAAATCCAAATACCTGCCGAAGCTGATCAGCGGCGAGCACGTTGGCGCACTGGCGATGAGCGAACCGAACGCCGGTTCCGACGTGGTCTCGATGAAGCTGCGCGCCGACAAACGCGGCGACCGCTTCGTCCTCAACGGCAGCAAAACCTGGATCACCAACGGCCCTGACGCCAACACCTACGTGATCTACGCCAAGACCGATCTGGAAAAAGGCCCCCACGGCATCACCGCATTCATCGTCGAGCGCGACTGGAAAGGCTTCAGCCGTAGCAACAAGTTCGACAAGCTCGGCATGCGCGGCTCCAACACCTGCGAGCTGTTCTTCGATGACGTTGAAGTGCCGGAAGAGAACATCCTCGGCGTGCTCAACGGCGGCGTCAAAGTGCTGATGAGCGGCCTCGATTACGAGCGCGTGGTTCTCTCCGGTGGCCCGACCGGGATCATGCAGTCGTGCATGGACTTGATCGTGCCGTACATCCACGACCGCAAACAGTTCGGCCAGAGCATCGGCGAATTCCAGCTGATTCAGGGCAAAGTCGCCGACATGTACACCCAGCTCAACGCCAGCCGCGCCTACCTCTATGCGGTAGCACAGGCTTGCGAGCGCGGCGAAACCACCCGTAAAGACGCCGCCGGGGTGATCCTCTACACCGCCGAGCGCGCCACACAAATGGCACTCGACGCGATCCAGATTCTCGGCGGTAACGGCTACATCAACGAGTTCCCGGCTGGTCGCTTGCTACGTGACGCCAAGCTGTACGAAATCGGCGCCGGCACCAGTGAGATCCGTCGCATGCTGATCGGTCGCGAACTCTTCAACGAAACGAAATGAATTTCGTCAGCTGCGAGCCGCAAGTTTCAAGCTGCAAGAGAACCGCTTTAACTTGCCGCTCCAAGCTTGCAACTCGTAGCTGCTTACGGAGTAAGCCATGATTCTGCACACTCAGCTCAATCCTCGCTCGGCGGAGTTCGCCGCCAACAGCGCGGCGATGCTCAAACAGGTCGACGCCCTGCACACCCTGCTCGCCCAAGTGGCGCAGGGTGGCGGCGCGAAAGCCCAGGAACGCCATACCTCGCGCGGCAAACTGCTGCCGCGTGAGCGCATCAACCGTTTGCTCGATCCGGGCTCGCCGTTTCTGGAAATCAGCCAACTGGCCGCCCACGCGGTTTACGGCGAAGACGTGCCGGCGGCGGGTGTGATCGCCGGGATCGGCCGTGTCGAAGGTGTCGAGTGCATTATCGTCGCCAACGACGCAACGGTTAAGGGCGGTTCGTACTACCCGCTGACCGTGAAAAAACATCTGCGCGCACAAACCATCGCGCAGCAGAATCGTCTGCCGTGCATCTATCTGGTCGACTCAGGTGGCGCCAACTTGCCGCGTCAGGATGAAGTGTTCCCGGATCGCGAGCATTTCGGACGGATCTTCTTCAACCAGGCCAACATGAGCGCGATGGGCATTCCGCAGATCGCCGTGGTCATGGGCTCTTGCACTGCGGGTGGTGCTTACGTGCCGGCAATGGCGGATGAAGCGATCATGGTGCGCAATCAGGCGACGATTTTCCTCGCCGGCCCGCCATTGGTGAAAGCTGCGACCGGTGAAGTGGTCAGTGCCGAGGATCTGGGCGGCGCCGATGTGCACTGCAAGATTTCCGGGGTCGCCGACCATTACGCCGAGAGCGACGAACACGCCCTCGCTCTCGCCCGCCGCAGCGTCGCCAACCTTAATTGGCGCAAACTCGGTGAAGTGCAGCAACGCGCGCCGATTGCGCCGCTGTACGCCAGCGATGAGTTGTACGGCGTGGTTTCCGCCGACGCCAAGCAACCCTTCGACGTGCGCGAAGTGATTGCGCGACTGGTCGACGGTTCGGTGTTCGATGAATTCAAGGCTTTGTTCGGCACCACGCTGGTGTGTGGCTTTGCGCACCTGCACGGCTACCCGATCGCGATCCTGGCGAACAACGGCATCCTCTTCGCCGAAGCCGCGCAGAAAGGCGCGCACTTCATCGAATTGGCCTGCCAGCGCGGCATTCCCCTGCTGTTTCTGCAGAACATTACCGGCTTCATGGTCGGCCAGAAATACGAGGCCGGCGGCATCGCCAAGCACGGCGCGAAACTGGTAACGGCGGTGGCTTGCGCCAAGGTGCCGAAATTCACCGTGATCATTGGCGGCAGCTTCGGCGCTGGTAACTACGGCATGTGCGGGCGCGCTTACGACCCGCGCTTCCTGTGGATGTGGCCGAATGCGCGCATCGGCGTGATGGGTGCCGAACAGGCGGCCGGCGTGCTGGTGCAGGTCAAACGCGAGCAGGCGGAACGCAGCGGTCAGGCGTTCAGTGCCGAGCAGGAAGCCGAGATCAAGCAACCGATTCTCGACCAGTACGAAGAGCAGGGTCACCCCTACTATTCCAGCGCACGGCTGTGGGACGACGGCGTCATCGACCCGGCGCAGACCCGCGATGTGCTGGCCTTGGCCCTGTCCGCGTCGCTGAACGCGCCAATCGAACCGAGCCGCTTCGGCGTGTTCCGGATGTGATTTTTTGTGGGAGCGAGCTTGCTCGCGAATACGGTTTGTCAGGTACTGGAAATGTCGACTGATACAACGCTTTCGCGAGCAGGCTCGCTCCCACAGGAACCGTGGAGACGGATGAATATGAGTGACTTCAACACCCTCGAACTGCAAAGCGACCCACGCGGTTTCGCGACGCTGTGGCTCAACCGCGCGGAAAAGAACAACGCGTTCAACGCCGAGATGATCCGCGAACTGATCCTGGCGCTGGACAAAGTCGCCAGCGACGCCAGCCTGCGTTTCCTGCTGGTGCGCGGCCGTGGCAAGCACTTCAGCGCCGGCGCCGATCTGGCGTGGATGCAGCAATCGGCCGAACTCGATTACCACACCAACCTCGACGACGCTCGCGAACTCGCGGAACTGATGTACAACCTCGCCAAACTGAAAATCCCCACTGTTGCCGTCGTGCAAGGTGCGGCGTTCGGCGGCGCGCTGGGGTTGATCAGTTGCTGTGACATGGCGATTGGCGCCGATGACGCGCAATTCTGCCTGTCGGAAGTGCGCATCGGCCTGGCGCCGGCGGTGATCAGTCCGTTCGTGGTGCAAGCCATTGGCGAGCGCGCGGCGCGGCGTTATGCGCTGAGCGCCGAACGTTTTGGCGGCCAACGCGCACGGGAAATCGGCTTGTTGTCCGAAAGCTATCCAGCCGCTGAACTTGATCAGCAAGTTGAACAGTGGATCAACAACCTGTTACTCAACAGCCCCGCCGCGATGCGCGCCAGCAAAGACTTGTTGCGCGAGGTCGGCAACGGTTCGCTGACCCCGGCGCTGCGCCGCTACACCGAAAATGCCATCGCCCGCATCCGCGTCAGCCCTGAAGGTCAGGAAGGCTTGCGCGCCTTTCTGCAAAAACGTCCGCCGAGCTGGCAAGCCGCAACCACCACCAAGGAGCCGCGTTGATGAGCGCACCTGTTCTCACCACCTTGCTGGTGGCCAACCGTGGCGAAATTGCTTGCCGTGTGATGCGCACCGCCAAAGCCTTGGGTCTGACCACGGTCGCCGTGCACAGCGCCACCGACCGCGAGGCGCGACACAGTCGTGAAGCGGATATTCGTGTCGATCTGGGTGGCAGCAAAGCGGCCGACAGTTATCTGCAAATCGACAAACTGATCGCGGCGGCCAAGGCCAGCGGCGCGCAGGCGATTCATCCGGGTTATGGCTTTCTGTCCGAGAACGCCGGGTTTGCCCGCGCGATTGAAGCGGCCGGGCTGATTTTCCTCGGCCCACCCGCTTCGGCCATCGATGCGATGGGCAGCAAGTCCGCTGCCAAAGCGTTGATGGAAACTGCCGGTGTGCCTCTGGTGCCGGGTTATCACGGCGAAGCACAGGATCTGGACACCTTCCGCGATGCCTGCGAACGCATCGGTTATCCGGTGCTGCTCAAAGCCACGGCTGGCGGTGGCGGCAAAGGCATGAAAGTGGTCGAGGACGTCAGCCAACTGGCCGAAGCCCTCGCCTCGGCCCAGCGCGAAGCACAATCCTCGTTCGGTGATTCGCGGATGCTGGTGGAGAAATACCTGCTCAAGCCACGTCACGTGGAAATCCAGGTGTTCGCCGATCAGCATGGCAATTGCCTGTACCTCAATGAGCGTGATTGCTCGATCCAGCGTCGCCACCAGAAAGTCGTTGAAGAAGCGCCGGCCCCGGGCTTGTCCCCGGAACTGCGTCGCGCCATGGGCGAGGCGGCTGTGCGCTCGGCGCAGGCGATCGGTTATGTCGGCGCCGGTACTGTGGAATTTTTGCTGGATGCGCGCGGTGAGTTCTTCTTTATGGAAATGAACACACGCCTGCAGGTTGAACACCCGGTGACCGAGGCTATCACCGGTCTCGATCTGGTCGCGTGGCAGATCCGCGTGGCGCGTGGTGAGGCACTGCCGATCACTCAGGAGCAAGTGCCATTGAACGGCCATGCGATTGAAGTGCGCTTGTACGCCGAGGATCCTGCGAATGACTTCCTGCCGGCGACCGGACGTCTGGCGTTGTATCGCGAATCGGCTGAAGGGCCTGGGCGCAGGGTCGATAGCGGGGTCGAAGAAGGCGATGAAATTTCGCCGTTCTACGACCCGATGCTCGGCAAGCTGATTGCCTGGGGTGAGGATCGTGAACAGGCGCGACTGCGTCTGTTGAGCATGCTCGACGAATTCGCGATTGGCGGATTGAAGACCAACATCAACTTTTTGCGGCGGATCATCGCACACCCGGCGTTTGCGGCGGCGGAGTTGGATACCGGATTTATTCCGCGTTATCAGGAGCAATTGCTGCCTGCGCCGGGCGCGTTGAGCGATGCGTTCTGGAACGCGGCGGCTCAGGCGGTGGCGCAGAGCCTGCCGCAGTTGGCGCGCCAGGATGACCCGGCTTCGCCATGGTCACTCAACAGCGGTTTGCGTGCGGGATTGCCTCGGGAAATCACCCTGCATTTGAGTTGCGAGGGACAGGATCGAGCACTGACGCTGAATGCCGATGATCACGCCAGACTGTCCGGCGAAGCCCTCATCGTCGAGCACGATGGCGTACGTCGTACGTTGCGGGCTATCCGCCAAGGTGATGCGCTTTATCTGCAATGGGAGGGTGAGTTGCGGCGCATCGAGACGCATGACCCGATCAGCGCCGTCGAAGCCAGTCACAGTCATCAGGGTGGCCTGACTGCGCCCATGAACGGCAGCATTGTCCGTGTGCTGGTCGAGGCCGGGCAATCGGTCGAGGCCGGTGCGCAACTGGTGGTGCTGGAAGCAATGAAGATGGAGCACAGCATCCGCGCGCCGCATGCGGGGGTGATCAAAGCGCTGTATTGCCAGGAAGGCGAAATGGTCGGCGAAGGCAGCGCTTTGGTTGAACTGGAAGCAGTGTGATGGGGAGGATCGATCCTACGCCGGGCGAGGATCGATCTGACTAGTAACGCGCCGTTGCCTGAACCACAACACCGATGATTCGACATTCATCGGTCAGCAGCGCCTTTGGCCACGTCGGATTGAGCGGCACCAGGTAACGCTGGCCGCCCTCTTCGTCGAGTTTGCGAAAAATCGCTTCAGGGCTGTCGGGCCATTGGGCGATTACCAGTTTACCGGGCACCGCCTCGGCCGCCGGATCAACCAGAATCAGCATGCCTTCGGCGATGCTCTGGCCACTGGGAGCGGTCATCGAATCCCCCGTCACCGTCAGCCAGAACGCCGGGCCACGCGCGTGGTAATCCGTCAGTTCGAAACGCTGTTTGCCTGATGCCTTGGCGTAGGATGCCGCATCGCTCTCGCGCACCTCGCAGGTCGTCTGCCAATCGCTGACCGGGTAACGGAAGTAAGGGTTGTACTTCTGCGCCAGCGGCATGTCGTCGTCAGATGTTATTTGCGGTTCCCGGATCACCAGCACCACTTCCAGAAAATCCATGCCCAGCGCTTGCAGCACCCGATTCATTTCCGTGATGCCGGGTTCGCGACGCTTGTTCAGCCAATGGCCGATCCCGCCCTGGGACATGCCGACGCGCTCTCCGAGCTCTGTTTGAGTGATTTTGAGTTCACTCATCTTGGCCTTGACCAACTCAATCCATTTATCCATGTGCAGCACCTTACGTCGACGCCTTCGGCCAGCAAAACACATATTGTAGTATTTAAATCCTCGTCACAACTACGCATCGTACTATCCTGAAGGCACGGATTTTCAATCGCCCAAGGAGTGCCTCTTCATCATGAATATCAGCAGCAAAGACTTGCCCGATCTGCAAATGGACACCACTTTCAGCTCGCCTCAGGGCAATGCGGCAGCCCAGCGAGCGCTGGACTATTACTTGAAACCAGCTGTGTCAGAACCCGAGGTCGACGAACGTTTTTTCGATGTCAGGCGCCATCTAAGCGGCGAAGAAGCCTTGGTGCACGCCTCGGATTTGTTGCGCTGTGCCGCAGCCACAGCGTTCAAGGCAGCTGAAAACCTGCAAGGCGCGAGTCGCGACCTGGCCTTTTCAGTGGTGCACATGGTGGATATGGCGCGGGCGATGGTCGACCATTCGCTCGATGGCGATGAAGCGTGAGGAACGGAAATGCCGACGGACAGGAAAGAATTTTCCAATCGCGCAGATAAAAACATTTGACTTGCAAATGATAATGATTATTATTGCATGCAGCTGGTCGCGAGATCAGTCGATGGACCAGAGACCTTAGGTCGGTCTTCTGGACTATCTCCTCATCAGGCTAATCACGGTTTTTGACCCGGCTTTTTGCCGGGTCTTTTTTTTGCCCGTTTTTCGGGCTTGTGGCTTCAGGCTAATGAAGTCTTTAGGTGTTGCAAATTCGATGGCGCGGATAATATCAAAAGAATATCGAATGACAAGCCAACCCCGGCCACACTGGGGCAAACTAATGACAATTAGCACTTGAGAATCAATCGCACACTCTCTAAGCTGCATCCGCGTCATGGAGGACGCCCCCCGCCACACCCCGCAATTCCCCTCGGTTTCAGCCCTGCCTGCGTGTACAGTAACGGCCATAAAAATCATATTCAGGAATCGATTATGACCGTGGCCAAATCTTCGTTCGACATCAGCGCCAACTTCGACAGCGGCAACATCCAAGTCATCGACATCAGCAATCCGCTCAATCCGGTTCTGGCCATTCGCCCGGACACCCGCAGCGCCCATTTCCAGTGGTTCCACTTCAAGGCCAGCGGTCTGCATGTCCATCAGGAACACTGGTTTCGCCTGGTCAACGCCAGCCAGTCCTCCTATAACAAAGCCTGGACCGGCTATCAGGCAGTCGCCTCCTACGACCACGTCAACTGGTTCCGCATTCCAACCAGTTTTGAAGGTGACAGCCTGCGCTTTTGCCTCGAAGCCGAGCAAACCCATGCCTGGTTCGCCTACTTCGAACCCTATAGCCGTGGCCGTCACGACTGGTTGATCGATCAGGCACTGAGCAAGGCCGGCACCGAATTGCTGGCAACCGGCAAGAGCGTCGAAGGTCGCGACATTCAGCTGCTGCGCAAAGGCACCGGTGCCGAAGGCCAGCGCAAAGTGTGGATCATTGCTCAGCAGCATCCGGGCGAACACATGGCCGAATGGTTCATGGAAGGCGTGATCGAGCGCCTGGAAAGACATGACGATCCGGTGCTGAACAAGCTGCTGGCGAGTGCCGATCTGTACCTGGTGCCGAACATGAATCCGGACGGTGCCTTCCACGGTCACCTGCGCACCAATGCGATGGGCCAGGACTTGAACCGCGCTTGGCAGAACGCCAGTCAGGACGTCAGCCCCGAAGTACTTTTCGTACAGCAGCAAATGGAAAAGTATGGCGTCGATCTGTTCCTCGACGTACATGGCGACGAAGAAATCCCCCACGTATTCACCGCCGGCTGCGAAGGCAATCCGGGCTACACACCGCGCATCGAAAAGCTCGAAGAGCACTTCCGCAATCACCTGAAACACACCACCAAAGACTTCCAGACCAAGTACGGCTACACCCGCGACGAACCGGGCCAGGCCAACATGACGCTGGCGTGCAACAGCGTCGGGCAGAAATACGACTGCCTGTCGCTGACCCTGGAAATGCCGTTCAAGGATCACGACGACCATCCCGACAAGGAAACCGGCTGGTCGGGCAAGCGCTCAAAACAGTTGGGTAAGGACGTGCTGACTACCATCGCTGACATGGTTGATACCCTGCGCTGATCCCCTCCTCCGTCCCTTAGAAGATCGCAGCTTGTCTGCGATCTTTTGCTTTTTGCCATTCACACACTCGCGCAAACAGGTTGCAAAATAAAACCCGTACCAATACCGTGATCAAGGTTTTATTTTGAAACCTAAAAGGATGCGGGATATGAAACCTCTCAAAAGCAGCGCCGTTTTGCTTTTCTCTGTGGCCTGCGGTCTGGCCGTGGGCAACGTGTATTACGCGCAGCCGCTGCTGGACGCGATGGCTGAAGCGTTTGCCCTGTCGCCGGCGACCATCGGCATCGTCATCACCCTGACGCAAATCGGTTACGGCATCGGTCTGGTACTACTGGTCCCCCTCGGCGATCTGCTCAACCGGCGCCGATTGATCGTCACTCAAACCCTGCTGTCGGCAGCGGCGTTGTTGATGATCGCGCTGGCGCCCAGCAGTGTCTGGCTGCTGCTCGGCATGACGTTGACGGGGCTGCTCGCCGTGGTG
Source organism: Pseudomonas sp. SDT291_1_S447 (assembly GCF_054070155.1). Classification (NCBI taxonomy): domain Bacteria; kingdom Pseudomonadati; phylum Pseudomonadota; class Gammaproteobacteria; order Pseudomonadales; family Pseudomonadaceae; genus Pseudomonas; species Pseudomonas sp. SDT291_1_S447. The sequence continues at coordinate 12,054 of NZ_JBSVXS010000087.1, read as the reverse complement.
ACGCAGGTGCTGGTGGCTTACGCCGCCACACTGGCGATCCCGACACAACGCGGGCGCGTGGTCGGAGTGGTCACCAGCGGCATCGTCGTCGGCATCTTGCTGGCACGCACGGTCGCTGGCGGCATGGCCGATTTGGCCGGGTGGCGAGCGATCTACTTCCTGTCTGCCGGGCTGACACTGGTGATGGCATTGCTGCTGTTTCGCGTGCTGCCCAAGCATGAATCCCCGCAGCCGGCGACTGGCTACATCGCACTGATCGCCTCGGTGTTCAGCCTGTTCAAAGAAGAACCGGTGTTGCGCCAACGCGCGACCCTCGCATTGTTGACCTTCGCCAGCGCGATGGTGCTGTGGACGCCGATGGTGCTGCCGCTGGCCGCCCCGCCACTGTCGTTGTCGCACAGTGAAATCGGTCTGTTCGGACTGGCCGGCGCAGCGGGTGCGCTGGCCGCCGCACGGGCCGGGCATCTGGCTGATCGCGGTCTCGGGCAATGGGTCAGCGGACTTTCACTGTTGCTGATGCTTGCTTCGTGGCTGCCGATCGCCCTGACTCAATCTTCGCTGTGGGCATTGCTGCTCGGCGTAATCACCCTGGACCTGGGTCTGCAAGCCGTACACGTCACCAGCCAGAGCATGATCTACAGTGTGCGCCCCGAAGCGCAAAGCCGCCTCACCGCCGGTTACATGTTGTTTTACTCGATCGGCAGCGCGCTCGGCTCCATCGGCTCGACCGCGATGTACGCGTGGGCCGGCTGGATTGGCGTGTGCCTGCTCGGTGCGGGCATCAACGCCGTGGCGCTCGCGTACTGGTGGCTGACCCTGAAAAGCGGCGCACCAGTGCGATGCGCCACTCCGGCGAGTTAACTGCGATCGCGACCACGCAACATGCTGTCGAGCACCTCGTCGCGGCGGATCCAGCCATGAAACAGCGCCGCCGCCAGGTGCAACAACACCGTCAGGAACAACAAATAAGCCAGATACCCGTGAGCCTTGCGCAGAAACGCAAACAACTGTGCATCGGCCGGAACAATCGCTGGCAACTGCAACGTTGTGCTGAGCATGACCGGCTCACCCGAAGCGCTGATCATCGCCCAACCGAGCAACGGCAACACCAGCATCAGCGCGTACAGCAACAGATGCGAAGCCTTGGCCGCCAGCACTTGCCAACCCGGCAGATCCGCCGGCAGCGGTGGCTGGCGCGTGGTCAGCCGCACCAGCAAACGCACAATCACCAGCGCCAGAATCGCGATGCCCAGCGGTTTGTGCAGATGGATCAGCCATTCATGCCGCTCGGAAACCGAGGTGACCATGCCGGCGCCGATAAACAGCATGGCGATGATCATCAGCGCCATCAGCCAGTGCAGCAGCCGCGCCAACAGGGCGAAATGCGTCGGTTGGGTTCTCATGGGCGAGCCTCCTGTTTGGCGGCGGGCAACTGGCTGACTTCGCTGGTGCGACGCAGATAGGAATTGGCGTAACCGGCGGAACGCGCCGCGAGCAACGGGTCGTCGGAACCTTGAATCCCGGCCGGCAGCACCAGCGGGTCATAGTTGATGTCACGGCATTCGCCGCTCAGTTGCGGCTGGGTCTTTTCCAGCACCAACGTGCCCGCATTCAACACCTTGCGCCCCTGGGGCCAGGTCTTGCTGGCGTCGTTCACCGGATCCTCAGGATTGGCCAGAGTGATATTCAACTGAAAGCGCAGCGGCGCGGATGCCAAGCGTTGCACCAGATCCTTCTCGAGAAAATCGCCGCCCTCAGGCGCACTGCCGCCCGCAGCATCACGCGCCAACGGCGTCATGCTCCAGCGCACAGCCTGCTTTTTACCGCTGGCGTCGACCAGATAGAACGCGTTGACACTGTTATAGGTTTCAGTGGCATAACTGGCCGACGGCTTGGCGGTTTTCACCCACGTCAGAAACGGCACGGCTTCCGGGTGCGAGGCAAAGAATGCCGGCACCTTGCTCGGATCCGGTTTACCGGTGGCCGGATCCGGCGACTGCGCCTGCTGCAATTGATAGAACGCCTCAGGCGTACCGACCGGGAACACCGGCATGCTGTTCATCCCGGTGCGCCACTGCTGCCCGTTGGCTTGGGTGAACCGTAGCGCCAGACTGCGAATCGGCACGCTGCTGTCCGGTGCGTACGGATTACCCGCCGGCAGCGCGAATCGCCCGACCACCGGGGTCTGCGGCTCGTTGAACACCTGCGCAGTGGAAAACACCCGCGCCTCGCCACTGCTCTCGAAATGGCCGATCACGCACACGCCTTTGGCGTGGTTACGGCGAAACCCGGGGTGTACGCCGTTGTTCTTCTCCAGCACATCGACCAACGCTTTTGGCGTCAGGCGTTGTGGGTCAAAGTTGCCGTGAACGTAGGCGAATGCCCCGGCCACTGCGGCGACTACCACGGCAATGCCGCCCAGACGCAGAATCAGGCTCGCCGCACTCAGTGGCGGGCGCTGCGGCCCGCCGGGCGGTGCAGTATCGGGTGATGAACGATCAACCATGAAAAACTCCAGGGCCATCGGCCACAAGTAGGAAGAATCAGCAAGACGCGCCTCGGCCGGGTTTATTCCACGCCTCGGTATTTATTTTTCCGAACGTGGAATAACCTCCAACGACGGACGTCTCCCTAGTCCACAGCGTAGTGACTAGCAGAATTTCATGAGCGAATTCGACGAACAGTTGAGAGAAATCATTCCCAGATTGCGCCGCTTTGCCGTGTCACTGACACGCAACAGCAGCAGCGCCGACGATCTGGTGCAGGCCAGCCTTGAGCGGGCGCTGTCGAGTTGGGGCGACAAACGCGCCGACGGCGATTTGCGTGCCTGGTTGTTTGCGATCCTGTATCGGCAGTTTCTCGACGCCCATCGCCGCTCCCGACGCTATGCGCGCATGCTCGAATTCTTCACCGGTCGCGACGATGCCGAGCCCTCGGTCGAGCGTACCGTCATCGCCCAGTCGACCCTGCAAGCCTTCGACCGTCTACCCACCGAACAGCGTGCCCTGCTGCTGATGGTGTCGGTGGAAGGCCTTTCCTATAAAGAGGTCGCCGAGATTCTCGGCGCCCCGATCGGCACCGTGATGTCGCGCCTGTCCCGCGCCCGCCAGGCCTTGCGCCAACTCAGCGACGGCGAAATCAGCAGCCCTTCTTTGCGGATACTCAAATGATCAGCCTGCCTCCCAACGAGCGTGACCTGCACGCGTATGTCGACCACCAGCTCAGCGACGCCGACCGGCGTGTACTGGAGACCTGGCTGGCCACTCACCCGGACGAAGCGACGCAGGTGCGCGCCTGGCAACAGGATGCCCAGCAATTGCGCGCGGCACTCAGCGGCGCGTTGCAGCAACCGGCCAATCCGGCGCTTGATCCGGCGATGATTCGCCAGCGCCGTCAGCGTCAGTCACGTCGTCATCTGGCCAGCGCGGCGGTGTTGCTGATTGCGGTCAGTGTCGGCGGATTCAGTGGCTGGCAGGCTCGCGAAATGACCCTGGTGCGCCCATCCATGTTACCGATGACCGACGCCTTGCAAGCCTATCGCCTGATTGCCCAGCAAGGCATGCTGCCAGCCGATTACAAGGTCGACAGTGATGGCGACATGCAGCGCTGGCTCGATCGTTATTTCAACCGGGCCAGTCGTTTACCGGATCTGAAGGCGGCCGGGTTCGAACCGGTCAGCGGACGCTTGCTCAGCACTGACGAAGGTCCGGCGGCGATGGTCATGTATGAGGATGGCAGTGGGCACAAGGTGAGTTTCTACGTGCGCCCGCCGGGGCCGAAGAACACCTTTTTGCCGCGTGGCAGCCGCAGTGATGGCGACTTGCAGGCCGAGTACTGGTCGGGCGGCGGGTACAACTATGCGATGGTCAGCCCGGTCGATACACCGGCGGCGCAACAGCTCAAGCAATCGCTGCAATTCTGAGAACACCGCTGTTCTATGTAGGAGCTGCGGCACGCTGCGATTTTTTGATCTTGTTCTTAAGGGCAAGATCAAAAGATCGCAGCCTCGTTTCACTCGACAGCTCCTACAAGGGATCAGCTTCAGGCTCAGAAGCCTACGTCGAGCACCACATTGTCCAGGTAAGTGCCCGCCGGTGGCGTGGTCTGGTCGGTGTAGATCTTCGCGTTGTAGTTGAAAATCTGACTGCCCGTGCCCAAGCCGTTCCCCGGATTGACCTCGGCGTCGGTACTCGCCCGCCGCGCCGTGCCGACGCTGCCCCAGCGCGTAGTGCCGGCACTTTTGAAAATGTCGTAGGCCAGATAATTGCTCCCGGAAATCATACGTCGCCGGCCGCCGACACTCACAGCGTTCTGTCCGTCGCTCAACCCCACGGTGTAGGCACTGCCCTTGGTGCAGGCCAGATTGATCGTCTGACCGGTCACCGGGGTAAAAGCGCTGACCACCGGCGCGCTGCCGAAGGCAATGTTCGGCGCAGTAATCGTGCAGTCGTTGGACACCGTCAGATTCACCGTCAAAGAAGTCGTGCCGTTGGCGATATCGCGCCCGAGACAGATGGCACCGATGCCGATCCCCGAGCAGTAATTCCAGTTCCAGAAAATACTCAGGGTCTCGGTGTACACCCCGGCGGCAACGTTGCTGCCAATGGTTGTACCGAGATACAGCGGCACGGTTTTTGGCGTCGTACCGTTGAGCAGGCCCAGGGCATCGATGATGCCGTTGCGCGCAAAGTCATAGGCCGTGCCGCGCGTCAGCGGGTAGCTGGTGCTGTTGTTGGCGTAGATCGTGTAGCTGATGACATCGCCGGTCGGCCCGACCAACCCACCTTGAGTCGAAGAAACAGTGCCCCAGAAGTGGTCGTTACTGGTCAGCAGGGACAGCAGCGAACCGGTGCAACTCAAACCCGCATTCAATGTGGAACTGGGCTGCGAAGTCGTGCGCACGGCAATCGAACTGAGCGTACCGAACGCCGCCGGCGTGGTGCTGACCACCGAGCACGCGGCCTGTAGCGCTCCCGGCAGCATCAGCGCCAGCGCCAATAGCCATCGCCTGAACATCATTGACACACCAACGGCCCGAGCAACGGCACCTGATCCTGATTCAGGTCGACGCTGAACTGCGCCTGACAGGTCTTGCCGTCGGCCAGCGTCACTTGCAGCGAGTTCTGCGCCTGCAGGTTTTCCAGATAAACCAGCCCGTCCCAACCGACCACCGTCCGCGTGCCGCTCTGCTCATGCAGCACGCCCGCACCCAGCGGCAACTCGCGCTGCTGCGCGTCGACCAGCACGATGCTCGCGGCAATCACTCGGGTCAGCGGAAATTCCAGCAGATAACCGCTGCCACGCCTTACCGCGATGCGTTGTTCGACGTTGGGACTGCGCACGTTGGCCGGCAGATTCAGGGGGTCGATTTCATACTTGCCGCGGTAATAAGCGCTGCTCCACGGCACCAGCAGATGACCATTTTTGTCGGTCTGACCGACCTGCTGGTTTTCGTAGCGCACCGGAATGTCGGCAAAACCATCGGTGCTGACCACCACAAACGCGTCGTCGATGCGGTTGGCAGCAAACACCTGACGGTCCATCCATACCAGCGAACCACTGGCATCGGCCCAACGGGTTTCGGCGTCGGAAGTGCCATAGACACCAGCCTGCAACTGCACCGATTGCAGACGCCAGGTGACGTCGGCCTGACGATAATCGGCGCCGTCACCCTTGGCGTAACCCAGATTGAAACCTACGCCGCCCTCGGTCGGCACCGCGCGACTGTAGTTGACCCGCTGCTGGCTCTGCCCGGTTTTACTGCGATCGCTGCTGATCGCCAGGCTGCCACGCAGATCGAACGGAATCACCAATTGCGCCTGCACCGCCCAGTTGCTGTCGCCGATCTCACGGTTGGCCGACAAGTAGAAGCTGCTGTTGCGCCACAACGGTTTGCTCCAGCTAAGGTTGAGCAGCCGCGTGCGCGAATCATCCGCCGCGCGCACATCGAAGTAACCGGCGCCGAGACTGCCCCAGCGTTCGAGGTTGAGACTCAGCGTCGCCTGTTCGCTGCGCCGGCTAAGGCTGATATAGGGGCTGTCGACCACAGTCAGGTCGGCATATTGATCGTGGCGTTGCAGGCGTTGGTAGGAAAAGCTGAAACGCTGGTTGCTGTACTGATAACCGAGGCTGACCTGGTGACCGCCCTCGCCATCGAAACGGCTTTGGCTCAACGCACTGTTGAGCACACCAAAGTTACCGAGTTGCCAGTTGCCACCGAGGCCGCCCAGTGTCAGCGAGTCGGCCGCTTCGGCATGGCTTTCCAGAGTGAAGCTATCGCTGACGCCATAGCGCAGGCTGCCGGAGGTGACACCCGGCCCGTAGTTGAAATCCTTCAAACCGTAGTCGCGACGCAACGTACCGGCAGCCACAGAAAAATCGCTCAAACCTTTTTGCAGCAAAGTGCTGGTGACATAGAACGGCACCGTGGTCGAAACTTGCCGACCGAGCGCATCAGTGGTCACTACGACGGCTTCGCCCGCACCGTTGATGAACGGGATATTGGTCAGCGTGTACGGCCCGGGCTGCAAATCTGCGCTGCTGGACTTGTAGCCATTGATGAACAGATCCACCGAGGACGGCACCGCCGCTTCACCGGCAAATTGCGGCAACGGATAGGTCACCAGATCCGGGCGTACGGCAAAGTCCCGGGAAAACTGCACGCCGCCCAGACGTACCGAATTGCTCCACGGCAACGCACCGCTGATGACGTCACCGGCCTCGTAGGTGAGCATTCGCTCATCGTCGGAGTAACGCCAGGTGGTGTCGTAGCGCAGGTAGCCGTTGTCCAGCGTGTTGAGCGAATCACCGGACAAGGTGCGCCGGTATTGCCCGGTGTTGGACAACGTGCCCCAGCTGTCGAACAGCCGCACTTCGTTCCACGCCGCCAGGTAAGTGCCGGCATCGTCAGTGTCGTTGAGGTACAGGTCATAATTGAACAAAGCGCCGAAACTGCTCAGCGCCGGGGTGCGCGGATAAGCCTGGCGATTGCCGATGAATTGCTCCGGTAGCCAGTCCGGCGGCACGTCCAGCAGCAAGCGTTGACCAACACTGTCGTAATCACTGTGCAGCCCCGCCAGACTGTCGAGATCGACCTCGGCGCCGAGGCTGTCGGGCAGTTTCATGCCGGTTTCGCGCAACGCGGTCGTCGGGACAAACAAACGCCCGTCGCGCTGCTGCACCGCCACCACGCGTCCGGTATTCATCTGATTGACCACCAGTTCCAGAAACAACTGTGCATCACTCACGGCCTCCATGCCGCTGGGAGGCGGCGGCAGATCGCCGGCCCCGGATGGTTGAACGAACATCAGGCAACACGCGCCGGTGATGAGCCACAACGGACGCTGAATACGGCGAACCCGTCCCGGGCTCATACGCGCTTTACGTCCGTCAATGGACTGAATCCTCCCTGATACCGCTTTAGCCGACGTCAGATAACTGCGCTACGACTCACTCACTTGGCAGGTGTAATGCTCTGCACCTGCGGCGCGCCGTTCACCCGCACCTGCAACGCCGAATCACCGGCCAACGGCCCCGGTGCCGGCCAGCGCATTACCGCCCCCGGCAGCACGTACCCCAGCAGCCCTTCGGCCAGCGGTCTGCTCTGCCCGGCCTGTTTGATTGCCACGTCGGTCAACCGCGCATGCACTGCGCCCTGATTGCGCACTTCCACATAAGGCTTGCCGTCCACCGCCACCGTGCGCCAGCTCAACTGCGGCAGGCCGACACCTTTGGGATCGCGCGCGCGGGTGCTGTCTTCTTTGCTCCACAGCCCGGCGCCATAGGCAAACAGCGGCACCGAGTAACGCATCTGGAAGCGAATCGCCGCAGCGGTTTTTCCGCCGTCAGCGGTGGCTGGTTGCGCGGAGGGAATTTCGTCGATGATGATCCGGTAGGCCAGTTCCTGCCCCGGCGGTACGTCCTTGGTTCGGGTCAGGCGCACCAGTTGTTTCTGCCCCGGCTCGATTTTCGCCACCGGCGGGCTGCCGATCACGTCGCGCTGGTTCTGGTATTGCTCGGCGAAACCACTCTGGCTCCAGCCGAATACGCGGATCTGCAGATTGGCAGTTTCGCTGCCACGGTTTTCCAGCCACAGCGCACTGGCCTGTTGATCAGCCTCCAGCACCGGATCGATCGGCCAGATCAGTACCGAACTCGCCGCTTGTGCCTGGCTTGCCCCAAGCATGACCATCGTCCACATCACACAGCGCACGAAAGAATGCCATGACGTCACTGACCCCATAAACCTGCTCCTTGTCGGCCATTCAACTTCGCCTTACCACGACAGTTGCACCTGCAACACGTCGCTGTACGTCCCCCCAGGCTGATTGCCCGGCAATTGCACCTGACCGTAAATCGGCAGGCTGATGTTGTTCGCATCGCTGTAGGCCACCGCCACGCTCTGGCCAATTCCCAGGCTCTGGCTGTACGCCGCATCGCGAAACAGCGCATACGCCACCCGCGCACTGCCGCTGTTGACCTGCATGTGCCGGCCACTGCTGTTGTACTGGCCGCCATCAACGCTCATGTTCAGCGTCACCCCCGGCGTGCATTGCAATTGCACCCCGCCGGTCAGCGCGACCTGCACGGTGCCGGTGGCCAGCGCCGAACGTGAACCGAAGTTCAGCCCGCCATAATTCGACACCCCGCCCACCACCAGACACCCGGCAGTGACCGTGGCACTGACCTGAAAGCTCTGGCTCGTCGCTGCGGTCAGCGGCAGCGGTGCACTGCCCGCACAGAGCAGGAGCAGCGCGGCACAGCCATGGCGGCGCATGGCATCAGAACGTCAGTTCAACAGCGACGGTGTCGGTGTACGTCCCCGCCGGCAAACCGGCCTTGCCCACCGCCTGACCGTAGATGTTCACCGTCTGCGCGACACCGGTGCTGGCGGCGAGATTGATCGTCCCGTCGATCGCCAGCAGTTGCGAGTGCCCGGCATCGGTGTACAAGTCGTACGGCACGTAATTGGCCACCCCGTCGTACAACGCTCGGGTGCCGCCCGGCGACATGCCGTCATGGGAACCGGCGCGCACTTTGACCGTCGGCGTGGTGCCGCTGGAGCAGAGAATCGACAGCGCCCCGCCACCACCGCCCAACACTTGCCCGGTGGCCGTGGTGAACAGGCTGTTGGCGGTGCCGAAGTTCAACGCACCGAAGTTCAGCCCGGTGGAACCGCCCGCACCGTTGACCTGACAACTACTGATCAGTATCAGGCTGGAGGTGATCTGGCCGGTGACCGTGGTGGCGGCGTTGGCACTGGAAACCAGCGCCAGGCCAAGCAACGACAAACCTATCCTTGATGCAAACGTACGCATGGTGTCCGTCCTCTACGGGGTTACCAGTCGAGCGTCACCGTCAGCGTGTCGGTATAGACACCTGCCGGTACCGCACGGGTATTCGCCACCACCGAGCCAAATACCGGAATGGGTATCTGCGCAGCGCTGGTGACAGCGAAATTGTGTTGCTGGCCGATGCTGTAGCTCCGGGCGCCGGAGGGATCGACGAACAGCTGATAGGGAATAGTCTGGCGGCCGTTGCTCAGGCGCCGGGTATTGCCGTCACCGTGGGTACCGCCGTCGATGGTGACGGTGAAACCGGTGACCGAGGGGTTGCAGGCGACGTTGAGCTTGCCGCTGCTGTCACCGTCGAGACTGGCCTTGATCGGTGCGTTCCAGGTGGGCCCCTGAAGGCCGAAATCGAGGGTGCCGAGGGCACTGACCGGACTGTCGGGAGTACTGGTGTTGGTGACTTCGCAGCCGGCAATCAGGATCAGCCGCGCATTGATCTGCCCACTGACCGCCGCTTGCGCCTCGTCTGCGAGCAATGCCAGCGTACCTGCCACCACCACCATCCAGTGTTTTCCTGTCATCGCGACCGTCCCTGCTCCTTTACGCTGACTCAATCACCGCGCTCATCATTGAACGCCTTCCTTGTGCACCCGCCTCCACCGGTGCCTGTTGCCATCGCGATCACCAGGTGACCGTTACCTTGACCAGATCCGAATAACGCCCGACTCGCGGCACTTCGGCCAATCGCTCGATCCGCGCGTACAGTGGCAGCTCCACTGTGCCGCTGTCCGGCACCCGCCCGCTGACCGGCACATCCACCACCAGCGGCAGCCGTCGCGACGCGTCCTGATACAAGCGGTACGGAATCGGTTTGCTGCCCGTCGAAGCGGCCATATAGCGGACCTCACCGACACCGCCATGCAAGCCACCGTCGACGCGCATCTGGTACGGCGTGTCCGGATTGCATTCCAGGCGTGGCAGGCGTTGATTGGTCAACGCGGCGGCCAATGGCCCGGCGGGGTCATCGAGGCGTGCGGTGCTGCCGAAGTCGAGCACACCCAGTTGCTCGATGCCGGCGTTACGCTGCTGGCCGACCAACTGGCAGCCGCGCTGCACATCGACGCGCACTTCAACCTGAAGATCTGCCGCATGAACAGGCGCAACGAGTGCCCCCAGCAGGCCCATGACCACATGTACATTCACTGCGCCGTTCCTTGTCAGTGATCACTTGCGACGTCGTTTCTGTGATTGAGGTTAGCAACGGTCGACGATTCCGCCAGTCGATTGGATCCAGGGATCGCCCGGGATATGTTTCGAAAGGTTGGCAACAGGTCGAGCCATGTCGCTAAAAATAGCTGTACGTGCCGCACAAATTTGTTCAATTACCGCCCACTGTCGATCCGCTGTGGTGGCTGGCCAACCCGGCGCCTGGTTACACTGTGTCGCCGCGCTCCCGGGAGCCGGTCTTGACGAACACGGAGACGCCCACAGTGCCTGTCCACCCGCCGAAACGATCGCGACTGATCCAGCGCTGGCCGGCGTTGCGCCGCTGGTTGGGCAAGGGTTTGCCGGCCGGTGCCGGGCATGACGCCAGCGCCCAGTCGATTCGCGATTACTTCCGGCACAAGGCCGGCGGTCAGGGTTACACCCTCAGCCACAGCCAGCAGCGCGTCATTGATTGCATGGCGCAGCAGGCCAGTCTGCTGTTTGGCACCAGCAACCGAACCGCGCCGAGTCTCTATCTGTTCGGCGCCGTCGGACGCGGCAAGAGCTGGTTGCTCGATGGCTTTTTTCAGGCCTTGCCGATCACCCAGAAACGGCGCCTGCATTTCCATCAGTTTTTCGCGCAATTGCATCAGGGCATGTTCAGCCATCGCGAGCAGGACGATGCCCTCGAAGTGACCCTCGACGAACTGCTGGAGGATTGTCGGGTGCTGTGTTTCGACGAGTTTCATGTGCATGACATCGGCGATGCCATGCTCATCACCCGGCTGTTCAAGGCACTGTTCAAACGGCGAATTCTGCTGTTGGTGACCTCCAACTATGCGCCGGAAGGGCTGCTGCCCAATCCGCTCTATCACGCGCGCTTCAAACCGGTGATCGAACTGATCAATACGCGCATGCAGGTGATGGAAGTCGGTGGTCCGCACGATTACCGCAGTCAGGCGCGCCACTCTGCACATCAGATCTTCACTCAGGGGCATTACGTGTGGCCGGCCACGCCAGCGCAACGCACCGCTCTGGAGCTGCCGCCGGCCGATACGCCAGCCATTCGGTTATCCGTCGGCAGCCGGCAGTTTCAGGCTCGATTGTGTGAAGAGCGGCGTGTTGGTTTTACCTTCAGCGATCTGTGTGAACAGCCAACGGCGGTCATGGACTATCTGGAACTGTGCCGACGTTTCGATCGCTGGATCATTGATGATCTACCAGAGCTGGCGGAATGCTCGATCGCCGCGCAACAGCGCTTCATCAACCTGATCGACGTGCTGTACGACCAGGACAAACATCTGACGCTGCTCGGCCGGCTGCCCTTGCGTGAAAGCCTGGACGGCCACGCCATTGACCTGGCGCGCACTCGCAGCCGCTTGGGGCAATTGCAAGAGATGCACAACGACGACTGACCACACAGCTCATGTGGGAGCGAGCCTGCCCGCGAAGGCGGGGTGTCAGTCAATACATAAGCGGACGACATTCCGCTTTCGCGAGCAAGCTCGCTTGTATGGTAGGACTTGAAGGGAGGAGGAGGGACAAGGCTCGATTCTGA
>NZ_JBSVXS010000086.1:0-23463 GCF_054070155.1 Pseudomonas sp. SDT291_1_S447 | reverse complement strand
AAACCCCGGTCAGCACCACCGTGACCGACACCGTCGACACCACCAACCTGTCGCTGTCCGCGACCGGCACCGTGGCCGAAGGTGGCCAGATCACCTACACCGCGACCCTGACCAACGCCGCTGGCTCGCCAGTCACCGTGACGCTGAGCAACGGCTCGGTGATCACCATCGACGCTGGCAAAACCAGCGGCACCGTGACCGTTCCAGCCCCAGCCGATGACGTCTACAAAGACGCCGGCAACGTCCAGGCAACGATCAAAACCGCCACCGGTGGCAGCTTCGAAAACCTGGTCACCAGCACGGTTCCGGCCGTGACCAGCGTCACCGACACCATCGACACCACCACAGTGAAACTGACCGCGACCGGCTCTGCGGCTGAAGGCGGCAACGTCGTCTACACCGCCACGGTCGGCGCAGCCGTGACCGGTTCGCCGGTCGTGGTGACCCTGGCCAACGGTCAAACCATCACCATCGGCGTCGGCCAGACCACGGGCACCGCGACCACCACTGCGCCAAACGACGCTTTGACCGGCCATGCACCGCTGACCAACTCGATCACCAATGTGACTGGCGGCAACTACGAAAATCTGGTGGCCGACAAAACCCCGGTCAGCACCACCGTGACCGACACCGTCGACACCACCAACCTGTCGCTGTCCGCGACCGGCACCGTGGCCGAAGGTGGCCAGATCACCTACACCGCGACCCTGACCAACGCCGCTGGCTCGCCAGTCACCGTGACGCTGAGCAACGGCTCGGTGATCACCATCGACGCTGGCAAAACCACTGGCACCGTGACTGTTCCTGCACCGGCTGACGATGTCTACAAAGATGCCGGCACCGTGCAGGCGACCATCACCGGCACCAATGGCGGCGGCTTCGAAAACCTCGTGACCAACACCACGCCAGCTGTGACCAACGTCACCGACACCATCGACACCACCACCGTCAGCATCACCGGCAGCAGCTCTGTGACCGAAGGCCAGACCGCCAGCTACACCGTCAGCCTGAACCACCCTGCGCAAACCGAAGTGACCCTGAAAATCGTCTACAGCGGCACCGCCGCCGACGGTTCGGATTTCACTGGCGTTTACACCGTGAAGATCCCGGCAGGTGCGAGCAGCGCGCAGTTCAATGTCGCCACCATCGATGACAAGATCACCGAAGGCACCGAGAACTTCGTGGTCAAGATCGATTCCGCCACCGGCGGCAACTTCGAGAACCTCGCGGTCAGCAGCACCAACGGCAGCGTCAGCACGTCGATCATCGACAACGATGCGCCGCCGGTGCTCGACCTGGATGCCAACAACTCCAGCGGCGCCACCGGTGCCGACTACAAGGTGACCTTCACCGAAAACACCCCGGGCGCCGGCGTGTCGATTGCCGACACCGACATCAGCATCACCGACCCGGACAGCACCATGCTCACCGGTGCCACTGTGGTTCTGACCAACCGTCAGGACGGCGATGCGCTGAATCTGGGCAACAGCGTCAACGGCATCACCATCAATGCCAACAGCACCAACGGCACCGTCACGCTGACGCTGTCCGGTAACGCGACGCTGGCCGACTACATGCAGGCCATCAAGAACATCAGCTTCACCAACGGCAGTGAAAACCCGAGCACCGTGCCACGGATCATCACCGTGACCGTGACCGATGGCGGCAACTACTCCAACACCGCGACCACCACGGTCAACGTGGTAGCGGTCAACGACGCACCGGTCGCTGCACCGAGCAATGTCACCGGTACCGAAGACACCCCGCTGATCCTTGGCTGGTCGACCTTCGGCGTGACCGACGTCGACAGCCCGGCCAGCAGCCTCGGGGTGAAAATCACCCAGCTGCCGGGCGAAGGCAAACTGCAGTATCTGGACGGTTCGACCTGGAAAGACGTCGCCAACAACCAGACCTTCAGCAAGGCTGACATCGACGCCGGCAAGCTGCGCTTCCTGCCGGATGCCAACGAGTCGGGCGTCAATGGTTACGGTGGCAGTGGTCTGGGCAACAACCAGGCGGACTACGCGCAGATCAAGTTCCAGCCAACCGACGGCCAACTGCTGGGTAACACCGGCACCGTGAAGATCGACATCACGCCAGTGGCGGATGCGCCGACCGTGAGCGTGGCCGACAACAGCGTGAAGTCCACCGGCCTGATCAAGGAAGTCTGGACCGGCCTGTCGGGTCTGGGCACCAACGGCAATGGCGCGGATTCGACCACGTTGAAAAACGTCATCGACGGCGCTGGCACTCCGAACACCAGCACCAATGTGAACAACGTGCAGTCCGACGGCAGCGTGACCGCCGGCACAGCGTCGAAGACCTCGGGCCTGATCTATCTGGAAGCCGGCAAGACCTACACCTTCAGTGGCATCGGCGATGACAGCCTGTTGGTCACCATTGGTGGCAAAAATGTGGCATCGACCACGTGGGGCGTGGGCGGCAACCTCAACGGTTCGTTCACCCCGACCACCAGCGGCTACTACACCCTGGACATCTACCACCACAACCAGAGCGGCCCGGGCAGCTACGACGTCAATCTGTCGGTCAACGGCAGTACGCCGATCGACCTGAGCAGCGCCGGCGTACCGATCTACACCGGCGTGAAGGATCTGGTGAACTCGGGCGTGACCGTCTCCGATCTGCACGGCACTAACGGCGAAGGCTATTACGACGGCTACAAACTCAACACCGGCGCCGAAGGCACCACGGTGAAACTGTCGGCAATCACCACCGCGCTGACTGACACCGACGGCTCGGAAACCCTGAGCGTGAAGATCAGCGGCGCGCCGGTCGGCTCGGTGCTCAGCGATGGCGCGGGGCATACCTTCACCGTCACCGCCAGCAGCGGCGACGCCAACGTCACCGGCTGGAACCTCGGCAGCCTGACCGTGACCCCGCCGCCGTACTACAACGGCCAGTTCAACCTGACCGTGACCTCGACCTCCACCGAGATGGTCGGCGGCTCGGCCAGCAGCACCGCGACCATTCCGGTCACCGTGGTGCCAGCGGTCTACAACGCGGTCGTGGCAACCTCGGGCGACGACACTGTCACCGGCACCGATGGCAACGACATCATCGTCGCCGACATCGGCGGCCTGACCGTGGTCCCGGGCACCAACTACAACATCGCGTTCATGGTCGACAGCTCCGGCAGCATGAGCGCGTCGTCGCTCAACGCGGCCAAAGACTCGCTGACCTCAGTGTTCAACAGCCTCAAGCAGAGCCTGGGCGGCAGCAATTCGGGCACGGTGAACATCTTCCTCGTCGACTTCGATACCCAGGTCAACAAGTCGGTGTCGGTGAACCTCAACGACCCGAACGCGCTGACCCAGCTCAAAGCGGTACTGGACTCGATGGCCTCCGGCGGCGGCACCAACTACGAGGACGTGTTCAAGACCACGGCCAACTGGTTCCAGAGCGCCGACGCTGTGGCCAACACCGGCGCGAAGAACCTTACTTACTTCATCACCGACGGCCAGCCGACCTACTACCAGAGCGGCGAGCAGACCAACCCGACGCTGTACGGCAACGTGAAGCTCGACGATGTGGTGAAAACCAGCAACTACAAGCCGGGCGATACCTTCAGCACTTATATCGACAATACCCATGCGTTGACGATCAACAGCGCCGGTACCGTAACCCTGCAAACCTACAATTCGTGGTGGGGCTGGAGCAGCTCTAATCTGGGCACCATCCACGCGCAGGGCGACGGCACTTATGAGTTGTCGAGCCTGGCGGGTACCGGCAACAGCACCAACTCGTCAACGACCAGTAACTCGACCAGTGGCTTTGCCTTGCTCAGCGGTCTGTCGAACGTCGAGGCTATCGGACTGAACAACGATGTCAGCCTCAACGATCTGAAGCCTTATGATTCGGATAAAACCCCGCAGACCAACATCGATCCGAAGGACCTGGCCAACTCGATCATCGGCCACACCGAAGCGACGATGCCGGGCAACGACACCGTCAGCGGTGGCGACGGCAATGACATCCTGTTCGGCGATCTGGTGAGCTTCAACGGCATTGCCGGTGAGGGTTATCAGGCGATGCAGGCGTTCGTGGCCAAGGAAACCGGGGTCGATGTCAGCAAAGTCACCACCAGCAACGTGCACCAGTACATCACCGAGCATTATCAGGCGTTCGATGTGTCCGGCGCGCATGACGGTAACGACACGCTGTTGGGTGGCGCGGGCAATGACATCCTCTTCGGTTCGGGCGGTAACGACTGGCTTGATGGCGGCAAAGGCAATGACATCCTGCTCGGCGGCACTGGCAACGACACGCTGATCGGCGGTCAGGGCAACGACATCCTGATCGGTGGTTCGGGTGCCGACACCTTCGTCTGGAAGGCGGGCGACACCGGCAACGACGTGATCAAGGACTTCAAGGCCAGCGAAGGTGACCGCATCGACCTGCGTGATTTGTTGCAGGGCGAGACCGGTAGCACCATCGATAACTTCCTGAAGATCACCACGGTCGACGGCACGTCGTCGCTGCAAGTCAGCTCGGCGGGCAAGTTCAATTCGGGCGACGCCGCTGCGGCAACCCCGGATGTGACGATCAAACTGGAAGGCAACAACTGGTCGAGCGCCAACATTCATAACCTGATTGCCGGCAGCGACCCGACCATCAAGGTCGACCACAACAACAGCTGATACGTGAACAAAAACGGCCGCCCTTCTGGGGCGGCCGTCACGTTTGTGCGGTCCGGACCGGTGACGATTGCGTCGCCGCCCCGCATACTCGCGCGCAGTTGGCTATGCTGCTGACAGCATGACGCTGGTTCATTTCCGAGGGATGCTCAATGTTTTACGTGCAACGCGATGCGCAAGGTCTGTTGATTCGCGTGGAAGCCGCGGCCTACGCCGAGGCCACGGAAACGCTGCCGGCCGACAGCCATGAAATCCAGGCCTGGTTCGCCAATGAAGTGGTGGAAACCAGCCTGAAACAGCTCAAGCAGAGCGACTTTGAAATGATTCGGGTACTCGACGACCTGATTCAGGTGCTGACCCAGAAAGGCGTGATCCGCGTCACCGACCTGCCACCGGCGGCTCAGGCCAAGTTGATGGACCGGACACAGGCGCGGGAAGCGTTGGGCGGGTTGAGTCAGTTGATTGATGAGGATGAGGGCGGGTTGATCTGATCCGCTCAGAATCAAAGGCCTACCCTCACCCCAGCCCTCTCCCCGAGGGAGAGGGGGCCGACCGAGGTGTCTGGCGTTATACATCGACCTGAGAAATCGAGTCGATTATGGATTCAGCGCAAATCATTCACGTCGGCGTACTTCCCGAATATCCCCCAATCAGGCCCTTCTCCCTCTGGAAGAAGGGCTGACCGAGGTGTCTGGCGTCGTACATCGACCTGAGAAATCGAGTCGATTATGGATTCAGCGCAAATCATTCACGTCGGCGTACTTCCCGAATATCCCCCAATCAGGCCCTTCTCCCTCTGGAAGAAGGGCTGACCGAGGTGTCTGGCGTCGTACATCGACCTGAGAAATCGAGTCGATTATGGATTCAGCGCAAATCGTTCACGTCGGCGTATTTCCCGAATATCCCCCAATCAGTCCCTCTCCCTGACCGAGAGGGGCCGATCGAGGTGTCTGGCGCCATACATCGACCTGAAAAACCGGGTCGATTATGGATTCAGCGGAGCTCTTTCACGTCGGCGTATTACATCAATATCCCACGGTCGGTCCCCTCTCCCTCTGAGAGAGGGCTAGGGTGAGGGTTGCTTTTGCGATGACTCACCGCCAAGGCTTCGGTTCACCCAACAACTGCCCCTGAACCCCATACAAACCCATCTCACGAATCACCGACAACTCCCCCTCTGTCTCGACCCGCTCGGCAATCAGCGGCAGATCGATGCTGTGCGCCGCACGCTGGATCGCCTCGATGAACAGACGCTTGTCACTCTCCTGATCGATCGCACGAATGTAACTGCCATCGATCTTCAAGTACGCCAGCCCCAGCCGCGCCAGGTTGCCGATCATGCTGAAGCGCCCACCAAAGCGCTGCAGGCTCAGCGAGAACCCGAGTTCGCGCAGGCGCCGGGTCAACTGCTCCAGCACCGCCTGCTCGGGCAATTGCTCCTCGCCGATTTCCAGGGTCAGGCGCTCGCCCAGGTTGGAATGCGCGCGCAAAATCTCGAAGACTTTGTTCAACGCCTGCGGATCCGCCAGGGTCGCCGAAGACAGGTTCAGCGCCAGCGAATCTTCATGTTCCTTCATCTGCTCCAGCACGCGCTCAAGCATCAGGCGATCCAGCCGCGCGGTCCAGCCGAAGCGCTCCAGCCACGGCAGGAAGCGCCCGGCCGGGATGGTCTGGCCCTGATCATCGAGCAAGCGCGAGAGCACTTTGTAATGCAGCACCAGTTGCGTGTCGGCGGCAGCCACCACCGGCTGGAAATACAGCTCGAAACGCTGCTGACTCAAGGCTTGATCAAGCAAGCGGTGCCAGGCGTGGTGATCGTCGCCAACATCCGCCGTCAGGCTCTGATCGATGCAGGCCCAGTTCTGCTCGCCCTGCCCTTCGGCTTGCGCCAGCGCCTGATCGCCGAGGGTCAGTACTTGTTGCGGCGAATCGCCGTGAGTGAATGGCGCCAGGCCGATCGACGCCACCGCAGCAACGTCGGTCGCGCCGGTGGCATGCAGACTGCTCAAGGCATTGTCGAGGTTCTGCGCCAGTTGCAGCGCTTCTTCACGAACCAGCCCCGGCGCCAGCACGGCGAATTCGCCGCCGCGAATACGGGTGACGAGATTCTGGGTTTCCGGGTACTTGGCGCATTCGCGGGACAATTGTTCGCCAACTGCTTTCAGCAGTTCATCGGTGCGCTGGCCACCGAGACGCTGGTTGAGCCCGGCCAGATCCTTGACCCGCAACAGCAGCAGATAACCGGAGCTGGCCTGCTCCGGGTTGCTCACGCGATTGTTCAACTGCATCTCGAAATAACGCCGGTTGGCCAGCCCCGTCAGGTTGTCCTGATAAGACTCGGCACGCAGTTTTTCACTGCGCTCGGCCTGCTCCTGAAACAGCGCCTTGAGCTTCTCAACCATCTGGTTCATCGCCTGCACCACGCGACGCAATTCAGGCGTGCGCGGCAGATCCGGCAGGCTGAGGAATTCGCGCCGGGCGATGGCGTGAGACTGTTTGACCATGTAATCCAGCGGCTTCAATTGCCGGCGCAGCAGCAGTGCCCCGAGCACCGCACTCACTGCGCCGCAGATCAGCAGCCAGCCAAGGCTGCCCAACGCGCTCTGCCAGAGTTTGGCCACGGCGAACATCGGATGGCTGACCACTTCGACCCGCGCCGCCTGCTCCCAGCCACGGCTGACCAGCGCATCGCCACCGGCCGGTTCCAGGCCGATCAGTTTGACGAACCAGTCCGGCACATTAGTGACGGCCGGAATGCCATTGCGCTCGACAATCGTCTGGTCAGTCTTCAGATCGACCACGCGGATGCTCGCGTAGTAGCCACTGTCGAAAATCGAGCTGACCAGCAGCTCGACCATCGCCGGGTCGTCGATATTCGGCGTCAGCGACAAGGCCAACGCGGTCGCGGCGTCCTGGGCGTGGGAACGCAACTGGTTGACGTACTGGGTGCGCGAGCTTTCCAGGCTGACCATGAAGCTGCCGGTGAAGGCGACCACCAGGAACAGACAGATAGCGATCAACAGCTGTTTGAACAAAGACATCTGAGCGCGTGCTCCTAGTTAGTCGTCTCGACCGGGAAACCTTCGGCCTGCATTTTCTTCAACACATCCTGCCAGCGTGACAGGCGTTTGGTATCACCGACCTTCTTGTTGCCCTTTGCGCCCGGCAGATACAACCCCTCAGCATTGAAAGAGTAGACCGGCAGCAAATCGGTTCGCTGCGACGCCGGCTGGATCGGGTCGATCAGGCTGTCGAGCACCAGCGGCATGGCATCGGGGGTGGCATAGTAAGTCAGGACCATGTGCGCGCGGTTCTGGCGCAACGCTTTGACATAGGTGATGCGCAGCTTGTCACTGGAAACCCCGAGGTGGCGCAGGCTGAAATACTTGGCGATCGCATAGTCTTCGCAGTCGCCAGCGCCTTTCCACAGCGCCTCGATGGGCGTTTCCCAGTAATCGACTTCGTGCCACAGATCGATGTCCTCGACGTAGCGCACCTGTTTGTTGAAAAACAGGTTCACTACTTTGAGCTTTTCCATCTCGTTGACTTGTTTCTGTGTAGCCAACAGATTTTGCCAGGCATCGATGCGCTGCTGCCCGGCACCCAGTGGCCCATAGAGAGCCGTGGCTTTGCGGCTGATCGTGGAAAAATCCCAATCGGCATGCAGACCGCCCAGCATGACGCCGGCCAGCAGCAGTGCGCAGCCTAGCCAGCGCAGTGTCCGGGGGATCGCGAAACATACCGCCACAGCAGGTTTCCAGAGGGCAGGGAGGAAAGCGTTTGATGGTGAAGCTTAGCCCGGCAAAAAACAATGGCACCATGAGATCATCCTCGGCGCGCTAAACTTCATTGGGCACCACGATGTTTTACAAGGTTTGACAACCTGTAGAGCAATCACTAGTGTCATTTGGATCCAAATCAGGCCGACATACAGGGTGCGTAGTCGTGACACAGAAGCCCAAACCGCTGCACAGCATTAAAGTCGATGGACCGATTCCTGCGCATCTGGCCCGGTCGGTGATCGAAGAAACCCTGCGTTCGGCAATCCTCGATGGTCGTCTGCCCTGCGGCACGGCGCTGCGCCAGCAGGATCTGGCCGATCTGTTCGGCGTCAGCCGCATGCCGGTGCGCGAAGCGTTGCGCCAGCTCGAAGCCCAGGAACTGCTCAGCGTTACCGCGCACAAAGGTGCGGTGGTTGCGCCGTTGATTCAGGGCGATGCCACCGAAACCTACGAGCTGCGCATCCTCCTCGAATCCGAAGCCATGCGCCAGTCGATTCCGTTGCTGACCGCTGCCGATCACACTCGCGCCGCCGGTTACATCGAAGAACTGGAGGCGCAACACGACTACACGGAAATCGGCCGGCTCAACCGTTTGTTCCACATGGCCCTGTACAGCAAGGCGCCCAACCAACGCTTGCTGCGACTGGTCGAAGACGGACTCAACGAAGAAGAACGTTTTCTGCGCTTCAACCTTGAGGCCATGGGCCTGGGCAAATTGTCCCAGGACGATCACCGGGCAATGCTGCAAGCCGTGCAGGATCGTGACGTTGAACTGTCAATCAAACTCCTCGAGCAGCACCTTAATCGGGGCGTCGAGGTGATTACCCGCTATCTCGCGACCCCCGCCGCACAAAGCCGCAAAGCCGCGCGCTGAGCGCGCACCCTCCGCGAATCACTCTCTTACAAATCCCCAAGCGATCTGCCAGCCCTCGGGTGGGCGGATCCGCCTGCCCGCTCTAACCTCCCTGCGCCGCTCAGCTCAAAATTTGCACCGTGCCGATGACGAATCGGTAATAGCCGTGGCGCTCATTTACCCGCACTCTTGAACGGCCAACCCCATAAAGAACGGGCGACGCGCCGCCCTGACGGCGCAGTCCCCGCACCAGGAACCTACGGAAGGAGCCTTGCCACGGGAAAAAGGAAGTCATGGCGCGGGGTCACGGCCAACTTCCGCCCTTTTAAATCATTCAACTCTTATTACTGGAAAGTTGCTTCGAGTGAGGCATTCACTCTTATCGATCAATTTTGGCCGTTATTCGCCGAAAGGAGCAACTACGCCCAAATAAAACTTCAGCCAAAAGTTTTATCGGAACTACTCAACTTTAAAAAACAGCAAACTTAAAATAATTAAAAATGTACTTGTTAAATACTTTGTCGGTGTATTAGTTTTTCTTCGCCAAGTTTGAACTTCACCCTTCACCTCGGCACCCACCCAATGCCTGCGGTACAACAGCAGCGCCTTATGGGCAGACATGAAGCCATGTCACAGATATATCCGGTCCGCACTTACCTATCAGGAAGGAAGGCTGTCGTCCGCCGACAGAAAACAAGTAAGTCGTAGTTTTACAGATTGCGCAGTTACCCGAGCAGTTCCATTACATATCAACGATAAAGGACATCATGATGCCCACCAAGAACCAACTCGCCCTGAAGAAAGCCGAACTTAGTATTCACCCGATCTTTTCCGAGATCACTTCGTTATCGGTCTTGCGTCGCTTTATGGAAACCCACGTGTTTGCCGTTTGGGATTTCATGTCGCTGACCAAACGCCTGCAGCAGGAACTGACCTGCACGCGTTTGCCGTGGCTGCCGCCGCGTGATCCTCACGCCGCCCGGTTGATCAACGAGATCGTTCTGGGTGAGGAATCGGATGATCGTCTGACCGAAGGTCATTACAGCCATTTCGAGTTGTACCTGGATGCGATGCGCGAAATCGGCGCGAGCACCACGGCCGTGGAGCGCTTTGTCGCCCTGCAACAGGAAGGCGTGAGCTATGACGTCGCGCTGCAAAGCGTCGAAGTTGATCCGGCCGCCGCGCAGTTTGTCCGTGACACCTTGCGTACCGCCCTGCATGCCCCGGGGCACAGCGTGGCGGCGGCGTTTCTGCATGGTCGCGAGAGCGTAATCCCAACCATGTTCCAGCGCATTCTCGACGACTGGGGCATCGGCATCGAACAGGCGCCGACCTTTCGCTACTACCTGGAACGGCACATCGAGGTCGACTCCGAAGATCACGGCCCGGCGGCAGAACACCTGCTCGAGCGTCTGGTCGACGGCGATCCGCAGCGCGAGGCCGAGGTCTACGCCAGCGCCATCGCCGCCGTGGAGAGCCGCATCGCCCTGTGGGACGGCCTGCGCCTGAGCATGCGCGAACCGTTGGCGGAGGTGGCCCAATGAACGCCGCCGACTATCAATCCTTTGCTGACGCCTGGGAGAACCGCGCGACCATCCGCACTCGCCCGCGGCGCGTGCTCGAAGACGACGAGCGGCTGATCTATCCGCTCAGCCGCCAGCCGCTGGTGCTCAGCGAAACCTTCCTGCGCGAGTGCCCGCAACAACGTGATTTCGCCTTGGTGCAGACGCTGTACAAATTCATCAACGACGTAGTGATTTTCGAGACCGAGATCGTCGACAAGACTGCGCGCAGCATCGCCAAGAATCGCTTCGCCGTGGCCTTCCCGTTTGCCTGTCGTTACGACGCGATGACCGTGGTGGTCGACGAGGATTACCACGCCTTGGTGGCGATGGATTTCATGCAGCAAACGGTAGCGATGACTGGCATCGAACCCATTCAGTTGCCCGATGAGATCGAACTGAGCCGGGCCATTCCTGCGGCTGTAGCGCTGGCACCGGAACACCTGCGCAGCGCGATGGAATTGATCTGCGTGGCCATCGCCGAAAACACCGTGACCGGCGATGTCGCCGCGTTCGCCCGCGACGACTCGGTCAAGCCGTCGATCAAAGGCCTGATGGCCGATCACTTGCTCGATGAGGGTCGCCATTCGAGTTTCTGGGCGCGAATGGTGCGCATCTATTGGCACACCGCCAGCGCGGCGGATCGCGAAACCATCGCGCAGATTCTGCCGGTGTTCATCGGCCATTACCTGACCAACGACATTCAGAAAGCCTTCGACCTGCGCCTGATCAACGCACTGCCGGTCAGCGAGGCCACGCGCCGTTCGCTCAGGGACGAAATGGCCGGGCTCGCGTTCCCGATCAATCGCCACCATCCGCTGGTGGGCAACATCGTCAAGTTCTTCCACAACAGCTCGCTGCTCGACACGCCGTGCGTGCAGCACGCCTTGCGCGATTACCTGGTTTGATGAGGAGGCCGACATGAAACGTCTCGACATTTTGCTGATTGGCGCCAGCCAGGCCATGACCGACCTGGCGCAGGAACTCGAACAACACGGTCACTCATTGCAGCGCAGCGGCGTTGCGGCATCGACGGTGGATTTGATCATCGACGATGGCTTCATTGGCGCTGGCGACTTCTGCGCCATCCCGCACCTGCATCTGCGTTTGGGGGTCGGTGCACAAAGCGCGGCGGGTTTACCGACACTCGATCTGCTGTGCTTCCTCGGCTCGTCACTGATCAGTCGTGTACCGATCGGCGATGAGCCGTCCGGCAACGGTCAAGCTCTGCGGCAAAGGGCGCTGACGCAGGTGGTTGACGAAGTGGCGCTGCTGGTCAGCCGCTTCTCCCGCGATGCGGAATATCTTCAGCAGGCCGTATCTGTGCCTGCGCCGGATTTCGAGCGGATGGAAAACCTGCTGTTTCTCGACAGCCTGGCGTACGTCCATCGCCTCAATGACACGGCCAATCCGGCGCTGCTGAAGCAGGCGCAGCTCCCAGTGATCGAACGCCTGCAACAGAGCCTGATCCATCACGCCGAACGACCTGCGCTGCACCTCGCCGAACAGTCGATCAGCTATCGGCAACTGCACGCCCACAGTCGCGCGATCCAGCAGCGCTTGCAGCCTTTGCTCGAGCAACATCCGCGACCGTGGGTGGTGGGCGTCTGCCTGCCGAAAAGCCCGGCGCTGTTCGCCTCGATTCTGGCGATCCTCGGCAGCGGCGCGGTGTATTTGCCGCTGGAGCCGAGTCATCCGTTGCAGCGCCAGCGGTACATTCTGCAAAACTCGGGCGCGTTGTTGTTGCTGCATGATGGCGAGCATCCGCTTGGCGAAACCATGGCGGGGCTGGATGTCAGTCACATCACCAGCGCAGACGCGGATCTGAGCCAACCGCTGATGTGCCGACGCCCAGAGCTCGATGCGCCGTGCATGGCGCTTTACACCTCGGGCACCACTGGCCATCCAAAAGGTGTGCTGCTCAGTCAGGCCAACCTCGCGCACTTCACCGCGTGGTACGCCGATTACGTGCAGTTGCAGGCAGAAAGTCGGGCCTTGCAGTTCTCATCGCTGAGCTTCGACTCATCACTGATCGACATCTTCCCGACCCTGCTCGAAGGCGCCGAACTGGTGGTGCCCGACGACACACAACGGCGCGATCCGCTGCAACTGGTCGCGCTGATCCGCCGCCGGCAACTGACCCACGCATTCCTGCCGCCAGCGCTGTTGAGCATCCTGCCGCTGGAGCAACTGGAAGGCGTGCAAGTGATGACCGGCGGCGATGTCTGCGAGCCGTTCGTCATTGAGCAACTGACCCGCCAGGGCACGCTGCACAACCTTTACGGCCCGACCGAAGCGACGGTGCTGATCACTGCGCGTCAGCTCAAACCCGACGACAGCAACCGCAGCCTCGGCGCGCCGATCGCCAACAGTCAGGTGCTGATTCTCGATGACAATTTGCAACCGGTGCCGCAGAACACTGTCGGCGAATTGTTCATCGTCGGCCCCGGCGTCTGCCTCGGTTATCTGAACAATCCACAGCAGACCGCCGAGCGTTATCTGACCTTGAATCTGCCGGACGGCCAAACGTTGCGCGCCTACCGCAGCGGCGACATGGCCAGGTGGGGCGGGCACGGTATCGAGCTGTGTGGACGGCGCGACAATCAGGTGAAGATCCGCGGTTTCCGGGTCGAACCGGAAGAGATCGAACGCTGCCTGCGCGAGAGCCAGTTGTACCGGCAGATCGCAGTGGTGATCGACAGTCAGCGACGGATTCTGGCGTTCCTCGCCCAGCCGCAATCGGACACCGCGCGCGAAGCGCTGAAGGCCCACGCCCGGCAGTTTCTGCCCGACTACATGCAACCCGTGGCGTGGACTGAACTGCCGAACATGCCGTTCGCCAGCAACGGCAAGGTCGACCGCAAAGCGCTGCTCGCACTGCCAGTGAGCGTGCAGGACAGCGGGCCAAAATGCCTGCCGGCGAATGCTGATGAAGCACTGCTGCTGGAAATTTGGGCAGAGTTGCTGGAGCTGCCTAACAGCGATATATCCACCGACGAAAGCTTCTTCAATCTCGGTGGCCACTCGATCCTGCTGTCGCGCATGTTGCTGCGTTTGCGTGAGGAATTCGGGCGCAGCATTTCGATCAATCGCTTCATCGAACTGCCGACCATCATCAAACTCGCCACGCTGGTGCGCGGAACCGATGACAGCGCGGTGCTCAGCGCCCAAGCCATGGCCGACGCCGAGCGTGCGCTGGAAATCGAACCGCTGCCGATCAGCCGTATGGGCGATGTGCACAAGGTCATCGTCACCGGCGCCAACAGCTTTGTTGGCGTGCACATCGTCGAAGCGCTGCTCGGCTGGGGCGCCAGCGAAGTCGCGTGTCTGGTGCGCGATGGCGGCGGGCAAACGGCGGCGCAACGCTTTGCCGAGTCACTGCGGGAAAACCGTCTGGAGCATCTGGATCTGAGTCGTGTGCGGGTTTACGCGGCAGACATTACCCGTCCGCAACTGGGCTTGAACGACGAGGACTATCAACGCCTCGATCGCGAGTTCGGCGCGCTGGTGCACAACGCCGCCAACGTCAATCACGTCCTCGATTACGAGTCGCTGGCGGCGGACAACGTCGAGCCGATTTTTGCCCTGCTGCGTTTGTGCGAAGGGCAGAGCAAAAAGGTTTTCAATTTCGTCTCGACGCTGTCGGCTTCAAGTACGGTCGACGACGCGGGACGAGTGCTGGAATTGCCTGCCGCGCCAACGCCGCCGATCTACATCCGCAACGGCTACAACCTGTCGAAATGGGTCGGCGAGCGCATCCTCGAACGAGCGCGGGAGCGTGGTGTGCGGGTCAATCTGTATCGCCCCGGCAACATCAGTTTCAACAGCTTGAGCGGTGTTTGTCAGCCGCACAAAAACCGTTTGATGCTGATGCTCAAGGGCTCGATTCAGCTCGGTCAGGTGCCGGCCTTCGCGCTGAATTTCGACCTGATGCCGGTGGACTTTCTCGCCCGCTTCATTGCCTTCCACGCCAGCCGTTATTCACCCGAGCGTGCGGTGTTCAACCTGCACAACCCCGAGCCTTTGAGCTGGGACGCCTACGTCGCTTCGTTCCGTGAAACCGGCAGCGAATTCGCGCTGGTCAGCGTCGCCGACTGGCAACAGCAATTGGCTCGGGTCGACGCCGATAACGCGCTGTTCGGCGTGCTCGGTTTCTACCTCAACGGCTTTGAAGAAGACATCGGCGATATCTCCCTGATCGGCCACGCCAACGCTGAAGCCGGCGTGCAGCAGATGGGCGCGCACTACCCGCAGAAATCCCCGGCGCTGCTGCGTCGCGGCTGCGACTACCTGAAACAAATCAACTTCATCTGATCCATCAAAAAGGAGCAACACCATGAGCAATTTGCAACCGGACACCCTGATCAAAAACCCGCATGGCTGCCACGTTGTGTCGTCAGTGGAAGTACCGGCGGACGCGGCGCAAGTCTGGGCGGTGGTCGGCGACTTCGGCGGTTTCGACCGTTTCATTCCGGCGCTGTCGCACATCGAAATGACTGGCGAGGGCGTGTCCTCGCTGCGCAAGAAATGCTTCAAGGACGGCAACGTGGTGGTCGAGCAACTCAACTCCCGCGATGAGCACGCGCGGAGCATGACCTGGACGACGATTTACAACACCTTGGGGGTGGCGAATCTGTGGGCGGCGATGAATGTGGAGTCGCTGGGCGCAGGCAAGTCCCGGGCGACGTGGACGATCATTGCCGAGCCTGCTTCGGGGGGTGAAGAGGCGCTGCCGGGGTTCAAGGAGTTTGTGCAGGGGTTTGCGGATGATGCGATGGGGAATGTGCTGAGGCTGTTTGTTTAAGGCTTAAGGTTTGCGGTGAATGCACCCCCGCAATCGCTGGCAAGCCAGCTCCCGCAGGTTTTGTGTTGTTCACCGAACTTGTGAACGACATGAACCCTGTGGGAGCGAGCTTGCTCGCGAAGAACGGTAACGCGGACTCCAATCTGAAGATCAGATTTTGAAACTGTCGACCAATTGCTTCAGGCGATTGGCCTGCTGCGACAACGCATCACAATCCTTCAACGTTTCATTGAGGTTGGCCACGCTCTGCTGGTTCAACAGGTTGATCTGGTTAACGTCGACGTTGAGGGTTTCCACCACGGCGGTCTGCTCTTCGGTCGCCGCTGCCACCGACTGGTTCATCCCGTCGATTTCGCCGATACGCTGGGTCACGCTGACCAGACGCAAACCGGCCTGGTTGGCCACTTCCACGCTCTGCTCGCTGGAGGCCTGACTGGCGTTCATGGTGGTTACCGCTTCGCGCGAACCGATCTGCAGCGAAGTGATCATCTTGTGGATCTCTTCCGCCGACTCCTGCGTGCGGTGGGCAAGGTTACGCACCTCATCCGCCACCACGGCAAAACCACGTCCGGCTTCACCGGCACGCGCCGCTTCAATCGCGGCGTTGAGCGCCAGCAGGTTGGTCTGTTGCGAAATGCCTTTGATCACATCAAGGATGTGGCCGATGTTGTCGGTGCTGGCGTTCAGGGTTTCGATCTGCGTGCACGACAGGCTGATCTTCTGCGACAACTCGGTCATCGCCAGAATGGTTTGCTCGACCACCTGACGCCCGTCATCGGCCTGCTCGCTGGCGCCGCTGGCGTGTTGCGAAGCATCGGCGGCGTTGCGGGCGATTTCCTGGGTGGCGGCGCCCAACTCGTTGATCGCGGCAGCCACGCTGTTGGTGCGTGCGCTTTGCTCGTCAGAGCCGACGATCGAGGCGTTGGACGACGCCATCACCCGTTGCGACAAGTCATGCACATGACGGGTTGCCGAGGACACTTCGGAAATCGACGCATGAATTCGTTCAACGAACTGGTTGAACGCGCTGCCCAATTCACCGAACTCGTCTTTGCTCTCGACCACCAGACGACGGGTCAGGTCGCCCTCGCCCTGAGCGATGTCCTGCATCGCACGGCCCATGGTGGTCAGCGGACGCATCAACACATTGATCAACAGGCTCAGCAGCAAGGCAATCGCGGCCACGGCGACAAACATGGCGATCAATGCCGAGGTGCGGAATTGGCTGAGTGCGGCGTAGGCTTTGTCGCGATCGATCGACAGACCGATGTACCACTGCGCATTCGGCAGGTCGCTGACCGGAGTGAACGACAGAATGCGTTCCTGGCCGTTAAGCACGACGTTCTGGTTGCCCTTCTCGATGCGCACGCTGGTGTTCGGATAGATGTCTTTCAGGTTTTTCATGACCTGATCTTTGTCCGGGCTGACGATCACCTGACCGTCGGCGCTGACCAGAAACGCATGGCCGAGGCCACCGAAGTCCACCGAGTTGATGATCTTCACCAGGGTTTCCAGGCTCAGGTCACCACCGACCACACCGAGCAACTCGCCGTTCTTTTTCACCGGCATGGCGATGGTCACTACCAGGCCACCGACAGCGGCCATGTACGGCGGCGTCAGCATGGTTTTGTCGGCGACAACCGCTTGCTTGTACCAAGGACGCTGACGCGGGTCATAGCCGTCCGGCATCTTCGCGTCAGGGCGCTGGGTGAACACACCGTTGGCCTGACCGACATAGGTGAACTGGAAGTTCGAAGTGAACGCTGATTGATCGACCAGACCCGGGAAGTCCGCGTCCTTACCCTGATGGGCAACGTTCTGCGCGAGGTTTTCCAGCACCAGAATCCGCCCGCTCATCCAGTTCTGCACGCTGCTGGCGGTCAGATCACCGGCCTGCTGTACAGAGGACTGGAGGTTCTGGCGAATGGTGTTTCGCTGCAGATAATCGTTGTAGAGGGTGAACAGCGCGAACGCCAGGACCACGACGCCCGAGGCGGCCAACAGGATTTTATGGCTGAACTTGAGATTCATTTCATGGGACTTCTTATGCGAAAAGTGGGGATGCGTTCCGGATGCAACATTCCATGTACAGCGCAGGCAGCGTTCTTCAGGCTGCTCTACTTTGGTGCGCGCATGTCTCACCAGTCTGTCGGCACGTGTCGGAGAAATCTTAGGGCTGAGCGGGAAATGGATGGCATTTCTGGTGGATTCCCGCCGAACGGCGTGCCAGAGCGTTCTCCCCGATGTTTTCAGGGCTGATGTTCGGGCGGCAGTTGCAAATTTCGTAACCCTTGATGACAATGCGAGTAATTATCATTTGTGACGTTCGCGTTCATGCCCTCACCTGAGTTTGCAGTACAGGCGCTTTACAGTAGTCATCACGGCTGGCTTAACGCTTGGCTGCGCGCGCGGCTGGGCAATGCGGCGGATGCAGCCGATCTGGCTCAGGACACCTTCGTCCGCCTGCTGCAACGCACCGAACGTCTCGAACTCAAAGCGCCTCGCGCCTTCCTGCGCACGATTGCGCGTGGGCTGGTGATCGATCATTGGCGCCGTGAGGAAATCGAACGTGCCTATCTGGAAACCATCGCCCATTTGCCCGAAGCCGAAACACCGAGTGCCGAAGCCCGGGCGCTGGTGATCGAACTGCTAGAGAGCATTGCGCGGATGCTTGAAGGACTGAAGCCGAAAGTGCGTCAGGCGTTTCTGTTGGCGCAGTGCGAAGGGTTGACCCACAAGCAGATCGCCGAACAGATGGGCCTGTCGTTACGTTCGGTTGAACGTTACGTCGCCGATGCGCTGTATCACTGTTATGTGCTGCGGTACGAAAGCTGATGCCTGTGGATAATCTTTCTCTGAGCCGCCGCACCGAGCCGCAGCAACAGGTGGTCAAGCAGGCCATTCACTGGCTGTTGCGACTGCGCAACAATCACGGCAATCCGCGTCTGAACCGCCAGTGTGAACAATGGCGCGCCGAACACCATGAACATGAATTGGCCTGGCAGCGGGTGCAGTCGCTGCAAGCCGAACTGAGCAACAATCTACGCGCGGTGCCAGGTGCGCAAGTGGCGTTCAACACGCTGGAAAACAGCGCGCAGAGTCTGGGCCGGCGACAGGCGTTGAAGCTATTGTCTGGCGCATTGCTGATGGGTTCCGCTGCATGGCTGGCCAAGGACAATGCCGCGTGGCAGCAATGGAGTGCCGATTACGCCACCGCGACGGGCGAGCGGCGCGGCTTCCAGTTGCCGGACGGTACCCGGATCGAGTTGAACACTGCCAGCGCGGTGGATCTGGATTACACGGCGCAACAGCGCCTGATCAAGCTGACTCGCGGTGAAGTCATCGTCACGTGTGGTGGCGCCGACGAGGGCGCGCCGACTGATCGGCCGCTGCGGGTACAAAACCGTCACGGCACTTATGAGCCGGTCCATGCCCGATTCATCCTGCGTCAGGACAATGATTGCACACGGCTCAGCGTCACCCATGGCCAGGTGGCCATCCACTCCGGCGGCAACTCGATAGAAGCACTCGCCGGGCAGAGTTATCTGATCGACCATCACCAGGTCCGCCCGGCCCCGACGCTGGACATGGACGCTGGCGCCTGGGTCGATGGCTTGATCGTCACGCGCAATATGCGTCTGGGCGACTTTCTCGCGGAAGTCGCGCGTTATCGGCAGGGCTTTCTGAACTGTGCGCCGCAAGTGGCGGAGCTGCGTCTGTCCGGCGTATTCCGTTTGGAAGACACCGACAAACTGCTGGCGATTCTGCCGCAGACGTTGCCGGTGCAATTGCGCTATCGCACGCGTTGGTGGGTGACCCTGGAACGTGCGGTCTGAAATTTTTTGGCGGGTTTTTGCAGCAAGTCCGGCTTGGTCAGTAAGCACTTCAACTCAGCCTTCGCGACTGCCTACGGAAACCTACAATGACTGTCCGCGCCACCTGTAAGAACTCTCCGAATTTCACTGCCGAATCGGGATTGCTGCGCCAAGCTATTCGCGCGGCGCTGTTTTCGACTGCACTGGGCGTTGTTTTGATGCCTTCCTTGAGCATGGCGGCAAATCCCGCGGCCAGTGCAGTCAGCCACCGCTACAACGTGGCTGCAGGCCCTCTCGGTGAGGCGCTGAATCAGTTTGCCCGTCAGGCCGGCATCACGTTGTCGATGACGCCGCAGCAAACTCAGGGACTGCAATCGCCAGGTGTACAGGGTGAGTACTCGACCGATCAGGCGCTGAGCCATTTGCTCGGCGGTTCGGGTCTGGATGCGGTCAGCCAGGACGGCAGCAGCTACGTCCTGCGTCCGCTCGCTGAAACCGAAGCACTGGCCCTGCCGACCACCGACATTAAAGGCTTCGCCCTCGGCAACGCATTGGGCAGCATGGATGGCTACAACGCCACTCACAGCCAGATCGCCACCAAGACCAGTACCGCGTTGCTGGAAACCTCGCAGAGCGTGTCCGTGGTCACTCGCGAGCAAATGGACGATCAGGGTTCGCAGACTGTCTCGCAAGCGATGCGCTATACCCCGGGCGTGCTGACCAATCCGTACGGCGCGACTCATCGCTATGACTACGTGGCAATGCGCGGCTTCAACGACGGCTCGGTGGACAACATCTACCTCGACGGCCTCAAGTCGATGGGCGATAGCGGCACTTACAGCACCATGCAAGTCGACCCATATTTCCTTCAGCGCGTGGACATTCTCAAGGGACCCTCGTCGGTGCTGTACGGTCGCAGCTCGCCGGGCGGCCTAGTGGCACTGACCAGCAAGAAACCGCTGTACCAGGCTTACCACCAGGTTCAAGCGACGGTCGGCACGCAAGGTCAGCGCGGGGTCGGTTTTGACTTCAGCGGTCCAGTCGATGACGACAAGCGTATTGCCTATCGTCTGACCGGCTTAACGGATCAGTCCGACACACAGTTCGACCACAACAAGGAAAAGCGCTTCGCCCTGGCACCAACGCTGAGTATCGATTTCAGTGAAGACACTTCGCTGACCTTGCAGGCTTATCTGCAACATGATCCGGATGGTGGCTACCACGGCGGAGTGCCGGCCGAAGGCACGATCCATCAGCGCAATGGCAACCGCATCTCGCCACACTTCTTCGAAGGTGAACCAGGCATCGATGGTTATTCGCGTGATCAGCAATCGTTCGGTTATCAGTTTGAACATCGCTTCAACGATGTTTTCACCGCAAGGCAGAATTTCCGCTACCTCGACTCCAAAGTGAACATGGATCAGGTCTACGCCTACGGCTGGACCTCGCCGACCAGCAACGAGCTGAACCGCTACTACACCGGCGGAGATGAGCGTCTGCATGCGTTTATCGTTGATAACATGCTCCAGGCTGAATTTTTCACCGGTGCAACCAAACATACTGTGCTGATGGGCGCGGATTATCAGCGGCGTAAAACCGTGGTCGACTGGACCAGCGGCGGTCTTGCAGCGATCAATGCGTTCAATCCGGTGTACGGCAATTCGGCGATCGACATGTATGGCGAGACCAGTTACCTGCGCCGTCTGGAACAGACCGGGGTTTATCTGCAAGACCTGATCGAGATGGACAAATGGCGTTTCTCGCTGGGCTTGCGTCAGGACTGGGTCGAGACGTCGGACGAAAACCGTATCGCTGAGGCCGGACGTCCGGTTGGCACAGAGATCAATGATCGCCGCACCAAACTCACCGGCCGTGCCGGCGCGCTGTACCTGTTCGATAACGGTTTGGCGCCCTACATCAGCTACTCCGAATCGTTTAACCCTAACTCCTACGCCGACAGCGCCGGTAATCCGTTGGCGCCTACCGACGGTACGCAGTGGGAAGTCGGTTTGAAGTATCAGCCGCCTGGCACTGACAATTTGTTTACTGCGTCGCTGTTCCGCGTCGATCAGGAAAATCTGGCGACCAAACTGCCGCAGGAAAACTTTTATCGCGCGGTCGGCGCTGTGCGCTCGCAAGGCCTGGAACTGGAAGCGCACATGCAGCTGACAGACAACCTCAAAGTACTCGGCAGCTACACTTTCACCGATATCGAATACTCGAAGTCGATGGTCAGCACCTTGAGCACACCGACCGATGTGATCGAGAACAAAGGCAACTCACCGACGCAGGCCCCGCGTCATATGGCGTCGTTGTGGGCGGACTACAAGTTCGACAGCGCGGCCCTCGATGGCCTGCGACTCGGCGGCGGCATGCGTTATGTCGGCTACAGTTGGGCGGATGCGGAAAACACCCTGAAGGTGCCCTCTTACACATTATTCGATGCCTCGATTGGTTATGACTTGGGCAAAGTTGGCTTGAAGGGCGTTGATGTGCGTCTGAATGCGAACAATCTGACCAACGAGTCCTACGTCGCCTCCTGCGCCAGTCTGAACTTCTGCTACATGGGCGAAGAGCGCAACGTCGCGGCAACGGTCAGCTACCAGTTTTAAGCCTTTGTCCGGTGCATAAAAAAGCCAGCCCCTGAATGTTCAGGGGCTGGCTTTGTCGTTTCTATGGGGAAATTCTCATGCGTGCGTTTCTGGTGTTGTTGCACCGCTATATCGGCTTGGCCACCGCAATTTTCTTGCTACTCGCCGGCGTGACCGGGAGCATTCTCGCGTTCAATCATGAGTTGGATGAATGGTTGAATCCGCAGTTTTATGCGGCGCCTGCACAGGGTTCGCGCCTGCCACCGGGCGAGTTGGTTGATGCGGTGCAATCTGCACATCCGAAGTTGCAAGTCTGGTACATGGAGTACCCGAGTGAAGCTGGACACACTGCGTTGCTTGCAATGGTCCCGCGTAATGATCCGTCAACCGGCAACCCGTTCGATGAACGTAATCAGGTGTTTTATCTGGACCCGGTGAGTGCTGAACAAAAGGGTCAGCGGTACTGGGGTGAGTGCTGTTTTCAGCGGGAGAACTTTGTCCCTTTCATTCTCGAGTTTCATTACAACCTGACATTGCCGGGAAACTGGGGATTATTGCTGATGGGGTTGGTTGCGATTGCCTGGGTGATCGATTGCTTCGTTGCGCTATGGCTGACATTGCCGCGAGGAAAGCCGTTCTGGAAGAAGTGGTCGAAAGCCTGGAAAGTGAAGGGTGGGCATGCCTATCGGCTGAATTTCGACCTGCATCGCGCAGGAGGATTGTGGTTGTGGTTGTTGCTGCTGCCAATCGCCGTCAGCAGCGTGGCCATGAACTTGCCGAGTCAGGTGTTCAAGCCTGCGGTGTCGTTGTTTTCGCCAATTGAGCCGAGCGTCTACGAAGCCAGAGGGCGAATGCCCACCTCAGAGTTGGGGGTGACGAAATTGAGCTATCAAAAGGCATATGAGAGGGCGTTGCAGGAGGGGAAAAGGTTAGGACTGACGGCGGCAATCGGGGAGTTGTATTACAGCTTTGAGTACAACTTTTACGGCGCAGGATTTGGACAGCACGACACCGAAGCCCATGGCAAATCCTGGTTGTTCTTTCATGGTACGGACGGGCGCTTGTTAAGGCAGGAGATTGCAGGACAGGGGACGTTGGGAGAGCAGTTTTATCGGTTGCAGCTACCGATACATGGAGGACGGATCATTGGAGTTACAGGTCAGGTAATGATCACGTTGCTAGGTATTTTGATTGCAGGCTTATCGGGGACTGGCGTCTACATCTGGTGGCGCAAATGGCAGGCTCGACGTATCAGCAAAGTACGTAAAGCTGTTTGATCATTGGTTTTGCAGGCCCTGAAATGACAAAACCCCTGTCTGCGTTAGCAGACAGGGGTTTCGGAATTCAATCTTGACGATGACCTACTCTCACATGGGGAAACCCCACACTACCATCGGCGAT
>NZ_JBSVXS010000085.1:0-23991 GCF_054070155.1 Pseudomonas sp. SDT291_1_S447 | reverse complement strand
GGGAATGCATTCCAAAGGTGGGAGCGAGCTTGCTCGCGAAGGCGTCCAGTCAAACGCAGCATCATTTAGACATCAGCCACAAGGCTACAGCGCCTTGCGCCTTTGCCTACAACTACGCCAGAATCCGCCGGCTTGTGCGGCTTGGGGGCTGCCGGTAACTTGGTTCGCGTCACTGAATGTTCAGTGATCGGGTTTAGTCGCTCGGTAATCTACTTAAACTGCACAACGTTCCAGACAGTAGGTATTTCGATACCTCACTCAATGGTAGCTGTGCGCAGGGCGCCTTCGGGTGCGCCGGTTTTGGTGGGTTTACCGGTCGACTAACCTGCGTACAGCTGCCACCTTTTCGTTTAGTCGCGAGGTGGTGTCGGCATCAATTTGGAAACCTACACCATGTTCAAAATCACACCAAATCCGCCCGAAACAGACGCGGAAGTTGATCAAAATCCAACGTCCCCCTATTCCGAACCGGGCTCCAGAAAACTCCACGAAGCCGCCGAACGCGCCCTCGACCACTACCTGAAACCCACTCCCCCAGCGCCACCGCGAAAACCCAGCACCATGTTCCTCGTTGACCCAAACACCGGCGCCGAAGACCTCATGGCCCACGCCTGCGAATCCATGGCTTCGGCCAGCGTCATGCTCAGCGACTTCGCCGCCCTGCTCGACTCGCCCTACCGCAACACCGTGCTCGGCATCCAGCAAGTGGTCATGCTCGGCGAACTCGCGGTCAACCGCGCCCTCGACAAAATCGACCCCGCCCTGAGGCAATAAACATGTCCAACAAAACAGATGCACAGGTCGTCGCGGCACTGGTGGCCATGGGTTTCAACGAACGGGACGGCCGCTGGGCACAGAACGCCTGCCTGGTGCTCTTCGAAAGCGAACGCGAAACCATCGTCGCCTCCGCCGTCACCGTCCTTCCCCAACTCGATGAACTGGAAATCGACGCCGTGCTACCCGCACTGCGCCGCGTGACACGCCGGTTCCCCTCACTGCAAAAAACCGTGGCCGACACACTGGCCGAGATGGCACACGCAGCCTGATTGACCGCGTGATCGTTCTTCGCGAGCAGGCTCGCTCCCACAGTTGTTCGCGGTTACTCGTGGCATTCGAGTACACCGCCGACCCACTGTAGGCCTTCGCCTGCTCGCGAAAGCGTTCTTTCTACATCGGACGCGTGAGTCACGACGCTCGAAAATCCGCGAGGATAAAGGGTGTGTGGTCACGCAAGTAAACGTCGACATCGTCCAGCGAGTGCAACGCTTCACTGGATGACTCCACGCATTCTTCATCGTCATGGCGAACGACCGTGACGAAAAAGGTTTCTTCCTGCCGGACCAACGTCGCAGTGCGTTTGACTGGTCGCCCATCCTCCTGAGCAAAGGACATCGCACGTAACGTTTCATTTTGCAGAGTTTCAGACACGTTTGCTTTGAGAGCCTTGCGTCTGGCGAGCAGTTCTTTCGCGACTACCCAGCTGCCAACTGCAGCGGCAGCGGAAACGAAATACATGTAGTTGTAAGTCGATCCTCTGCGCGAGGCATGCCTCTCCACCAGCCAATCGGCAACTTGTGAAACCCAGTGCCACACATCCATCGCATTTATTCCCAAGCGTAAAAAAGACCCGGTTTCAATCCTCCCGCGTCAGCACTTCCAACAATTCAATCTCAAACACCAGATTCGAATTCGGCGGAATCTTGCCCATCGTCCGTTCGCCGTACCCCAAATGCGCCGGCACCAGCAATTTGCGCTTGCCCCCCACCTGCATCCCCATCAAGCCCTGATCCCAACCCTTGATCACCCGCCCGGTGCCAATCACGCACTGAAAAGGTTTGCCACGGCTGTAGGAAGAATCGAACTCGCTGCCGTCTTCCAGCCACCCGGTGTATTGGGTGGTGATCAGCGCGCCTTTGACGGCGGCTTTGCCTTCGCCGACCTGAAGATCGATTACCTGCAGTTCATCATTCATAACATTCACTCTATTGTTCAGCCGGCCGCCGTTTTCCCAGAAATGCCGGGGATTGGCAACCTGCCAGCGCAGATCAACATGGTATCGGAACTGAGTATTGAAGCATTAACATAGCCAACCGCCACTACCCCACGGATCGACCCGCCATGCTGGCAGCGCCCGAATGACTCTGTTCTGGATCAGCCTTGCCGTCGGCGCGATCATGCTCGCCATTATCGCTCTGCTGCTGTGGCGCGAACGCGGTTTGCGCAGGCAGCTCGCGCAGTACCGGGATCTGCTGAGGCGGGCCGCCGATGGCCAACACATTCAGCAGGACGGCGACGTCGAGCGCTTCAAGCGCAGCCAGTACTTTGCGCGCATCGGTACGTGGGACTGGGAAGTCGACACGGATCGGCTGTACTGGTCGGATGCGATCTACGGCATGTTCGGGTTCAAGATCGGCGAAATCACCCCGTCCTATGCGCTGTTTTGTTCCTGCGTGCATCCGGACGATCGCACCAAGGTGCGCGAAGGTGAACTGCGTTGCCTGGAGACCGGCGAAAACCATGATGAGGAATACCGCGTGGTGTGGCCCGACGGCACGATTCGCTGGCTACGGGAAACCGGCAACGTGGTACGCAACGACCACGACGCGGTGGTGAAGATGATGGGCGTGGTGCGCGACATCACCGAAGAAAAAGCCTCGGCCAGCTACCTGCAACACCTCGCCCACTTCGATCCGCTGACCGGCCTGCCCAATCGCCTGGTGCTGGAACAACGCTTGTCCGAAGCGCTGGATCACGCGCGGCAGACCGAGACCCGCGTCGCACTGGTGTTCGTCGACCTCAACGGTTTCAAAACCATCAACGACCGCTACGGCCATGCCGCCGGCGACCGCGTGCTGATCACCATGGCCACGCGGCTGAAACGCATCCTGCGCGCCACCGATACGGTCGCGCGCATTGGCGGCGATGAGTTTGTGGTGATCCTGCAAGGCCTGTCGCCGAGCCTGAGTTTGCAGGACGAAGCCCGCAGCATCTGCCAGAAAATCTTCATCGAACTGTCGCCCCCGATCAGCATCGGCAACGACCAGCGCCACATCGGCACCAGCCTTGGGGTGGCGGTGTTTCCGGACCATGCGACGGCCATGGATCGCTTGCTGCACATTGCCGATCTGGCAATGTATGAGGCCAAGCGCAGTGGCAATAATCAGTATCGGTTGGGGGGTGGGCAGGTGATGAATCAGGTTCGGGTCGAGTAGCTCGATCAGTCCGCAGACAGGCCAAACGGAACGCCGTTGAAGGTATGCGTGCAGCAACGGCAATGAGGTTTCATATCTTCGGCAGTCAGCTGCGGGTTGACGATTTGCAGCTGCTTTTGCCCATCGACAAACAGGCCGTTGAAGTAGGCCGACTCGCCCAGTCGCACAATGTCCTCACGATCCTCTTCATGGATGGCAACCATCCAGAACACCGGCTCTGGCCGATCAAGGCGAGATACCGCTTCGCTGAAAATCTCATCCCAATGACCACCGACGCGGGATAACAGAAAACGAAACAACGGCGTGTAGTCGTAGCCGTGGTGTTTGATGCCATGCATAGAGCCGCGCATGGCATCGCTGCGGCTTTGCGCTTTGCTGTTTCGTTGATCACGGTAGTGCCCGCCTGGGTTGTTGCGCCAGACGTTATGGGCGGTGGTGTTTTCTTTGCGATACAGCGGTTTCTTTTCCAACCTGTTGCTCCTGACTTCCCTTCACTCGAAACGCCCCCCGGGTTTTACCCGAATGGCGCTCGATTGCAATCAACCGTCCACGGCTGATTGTTGCCGGAGGTTTAACGCGGGACCGGTTTCATCTCGACAATCGTCCCGTTGGTGATCATCACCATGACGTACTGGTCATTGATCTGTACCCATTGCGCCTGATCAACAGGCTTTTTCAGGCCCTTGGCTTTCCAGTCGATGGCTTTTTCGCTGCGCTGATAAATGTCCGGGGCGCGGTCGTTGACCTTCAGTTCACGGTCGCTGACCGGGGATTGCACGGCCTGTTCATTTGAGGTTTGCGCCGCTTGAACAAGTGGGCTGATCCCGGCAATGCCGGCGACGAGGGCCAGGCTGGCGATTAGGGTTTTGCTGTTCATCGGTGAACCTCCTGAATTGGGTAGTACCTCAACTCCGACTGCGTGGGGCGGGAATCATTCCTTTTTTGCCGGGGGTGGGCGCTAGAGGTCATTGGAATTTGGGGTCCTGGAGACAAAAGCAAAATCAAGAGCCCCTCACCCTAGCCCTCTCCCGGAGGGAGAGGGGACTGACCGAGGTGTTTGGCAGAAGTGCGCCGACGTGCGATATCGAGTCGAATGCAAGTTTCAAAACCAACCGAAATCGGCTCCCTCGGGAGAGGGCTGGGGTGGCGAAACCATAAACAGCCGTTAAAGCAGCAATGGATTTGTACCCAAAAAAACCCATTGATCCACTCTGCACATCAATCCATGCCAACAATGCAATTAACATCCAGTTACACCTGCGCCACCATCCGCCTCAATAAAAACCGTGCGCCGCCCTCCCGTCGCGCACGTCATAAAAGCGGTGGAGTACTTTTCTATGACAGCCTCAATCCCACACAACGGCTCGCGGGCCGGCGCCATTTTCCGGGTGACCTCGGGCAACTTCCTCGAACAGTTCGATTTCTTTCTGTTCGGTTTCTACGCCACGCAGATCGCGGCGGTGTTCTTTCCGGCGAGCAGTGAGTTCGCTTCCCTGATGATGACCTTTGCAGTGTTCGGCGCAGGCTTCTTGATGCGTCCGCTGGGCGCCATCGTGCTCGGTGCGTACATCGATGATGTCGGCCGGCGTAAAGGTTTGATCGTCACCCTGTCGATCATGGCCAGCGGCACGATATTGATTGTGCTGGTGCCCGGTTATGAAAGCATCGGCCTGTTTGCCCCCGCGCTGGTATTGATCGGACGCTTGCTGCAAGGGTTCTCGGCCGGTGCGGAATTGGGCGGAGTGTCGGTGTATCTCGCCGAGATCGCCACGCCGGGTCGCAAAGGTTTCTTCACCGCTTGGCAGTCGGCCAGTCAGCAAGTGGCGATCATTGTCGCCGCTGCTTTGGGCTACGCCTTGAACGCGTGGATGGCGCCGGATGTGGTGGCCGATTGGGGCTGGCGTATTCCGTTTTTCGTCGGTTGCATGATCGTGCCGTTCATCTTTTTTCTGCGCCGTAACCTGGCGGAAACCGAAGAGTTCGCCGCACGCAAACACCGCCCGAGCATGGGCGAAGTGTTCCGCACTCTCGGCCAGAATTGGGGCGTGGTACTCGGCGGCATGTTGATGGTCGCGCTGACCACCACCGCGTTTTACCTGATCACCGTGTACGCGCCGACCTTCGGCAAAACCGTGCTGCACCTGAGCACCTCCGACGCGTTGCTGGTGACCTTGCTGGTCGGCGTGTCGAACTTCTTCTGGTTGCCGATTGGCGGCCTGTTGTCCGACCGTATCGGCCGTCGTCCGGTGCTGATCGCCATGTCGCTGCTGGCCCTGGCCACCACCTATCCGGCGCTGTCGTACCTGGTGCAGGCGCCGAGCTTCAGCCACATGCTGCTGTCGCTGTTGTGGTTGTCGTTTATCTACGGTTTGTACAACGGCGCAATGATTCCGGCGCTCACCGAGATCATGCCGGTTGAAGTGCGGGTTGCCGGTTTCTCTCTCGCCTACAGCCTGGCCACGGCGATTTTCGGTGGTTTCACCCCGGCGATGTCGACCTTCCTGATTCAGTACACCGGCGACAAAGCCGCACCGGGTTACTGGATGAGCATCGGCGCGCTCTGCGCTTTGTGCGCCACTCTTTATCTGTACCGCCGTGCCGGTGGTCGTCTGCAACCTGTCGCGGCCTGAGGAAAACTCGCCATGAAAAAACTGTTTACTGTCTCCGCCCTGCTCGCCGGTCTCGCGTTCAACCTCGCGGCCCAGGCCGAAGAATTGAGTGTGATGACCTCCGGGGGCTTCACTGCCGCCTACAAGATTCTCGGGCCGAAATTCGCCGCCGCCAGCGGCAACACCCTGACCACCAGCCTAGGCCCGTCGATGGGCAAAGCACCCGAGGCGATCCCCAATCGCCTCGCCCGCGGTGAACACGCCGACGTGGTGATCATGGTCGGCTACGCCCTCGATGACTTGATCAAGCAAGGCAAGGTCGATCCGGCTTCGCGCGTGGAACTGGCTGACTCGCGGATCGGCCTGGTGGTGCGTGAAGGCGCGTCGAAACCGGACATCAGTAGCGTCGACGCCTTGAAGAAAACCCTGCTCGACGCACAATCGGTGGCCTACTCCGACAGCGCCAGCGGCGTGTACATCGAGCAGCAATTGTTCAAGAAACTGGGCATTGAAGATCAGTTGAAGCCGAAGGCCAAAATGATCCCGAAAGTCCCGGTCGGCTCGGTGGTTGCCACCGGCGACTATCAACTGGGCTTCCAGCAGGTCAGCGAATTGCTGCCGGTGCCGGGCGTGAGTTTCGTCGCGAAGATCCCGGAATCGGTGCAATCGGTAACGCGTTTTGCCGCCGGAATTCCGGTCGGCGCACAGCATCCGAAAGAAGCCAAGGCCTTGCTCGCCTACCTCGCCGCGCCGGCCGCACAAGCTGACGTGCAGGCCACCGGACTGGATTCGGTCAAGCGCTGATCGTAGGCGGCTGGACTTTCATTTCCACCACCAGCCGCTCCAGTTCCAGTGCCGCCGGGGTCAACGTGCGACCCCGGCGCTTGATGATGCCGACACTGCGCATCACTTGCGGATCGGTCAGCGGCACCCGCGTCAGGATCGGATGATCCGGCCCGGGCATCGCCATCAGCGGCACCGCCGCCACGCCCAACCCTGCTTCCACCAGACCGATCATCGTCGTGACATGGCGGGTTTCGCAGATGCTCGAACGCTGCGGCACCACCGTGCTCAAGGCCTGATCGAGCAGAAAGCGGTTGCCCGACGTCTTGTCCAGCGAGATGTAATCCTGCTGATAGAACTCGTCCCAGCTCACGCTGCTGCGCCCGGCCAACGGGTGATCGCGACGACAGGCGACGACGTAGCACTCCTGCACAAGCGGTTCGAACTCGACTTTGGCATCCTGCGTGCCGAGAAAACTCAAACCGAAATCCGCCTCGCCATTGACCACCGCACTCAACACATCGTGCGCGCTGGAGTCGAGCACTTTGACTTTGATCCGCGGGAATTGCTGGTGATACCGCGCCACGACTCGGGGCATGAAGTAGTAAGCCGCCGAAGGCACGCAAGCGACGGTGACATGGCCCAAACGCGTCGAAGCGACTTCGCTGATGCCCAGCAACGCCACGTC
Organism: Pseudomonas sp. SDT291_1_S447; assembly: GCF_054070155.1. Classification (NCBI taxonomy): domain Bacteria; kingdom Pseudomonadati; phylum Pseudomonadota; class Gammaproteobacteria; order Pseudomonadales; family Pseudomonadaceae; genus Pseudomonas; species Pseudomonas sp. SDT291_1_S447. The sequence continues at coordinate 16,699 of NZ_JBSVXS010000085.1, read as the reverse complement.
GAGATCATCGAGCAAACGCTCGACACTGGGCATGAAACCACGCCCGGCCTGGGTCAGGCTGACCTTGCGCGTGGTGCGTTCGAAGAGTTTGACACCGAGGGCGTCTTCAAGCTTTTCGATGCGCCGGCTCAACGCCGGTTGCGACAGGCGCACGGTGTCGGCTGCCTTGCGGAAACTGCCCTGCTCGACCACGGCGCGAAAGGCTTGCAGGTCGTTAAGGTCGAAGTTGATGGCCATGGCGGGACTCAGGGATTGATTCGTAGAGGTTATGAATGTAACCAATTGATGCCAGATATTACAGAAATGATGAAGATCCCCTGTAGGAGTGAGCCTGCTCGCGATAGCGGTGGATCAGTCAACTCATATGTAGCTGACACACCGTTATCGCGAGCAGGCTCACTCCTACAGGGGATCTTCGGTGGATGAAAAGTCGCTGTACCCCTTATCCTTGTCACCCCCGCCGTACCGTTGTCAGGAGTAACCCCCCATGCCCCATGAAGGCAATCTGTTGCAAGCCGCTGTCGTCTTTCTGTTCGCGGCCGTGCTCACCGTGCCTTTGGCCAAACGTCTGCAATTGGGCGCCGTGCTCGGTTATCTGTTTGCCGGCGTGATTATCGGCCCGTCGGTTTTGGGCCTGATCGGCAACCCGCAAAGCGTCGCGCATATTTCCGAACTGGGCGTGGTGTTGCTGCTGTTCATCATTGGTCTTGAGCTGTCGCCGCGACGCTTGTGGGTGATGCGCAAATCGGTGTTCGGCGTCGGTCTGGCGCAGGTGCTGCTGACCGCTTCGGTGATTGGCGTGTTGGCGCTGTCGGTATTTGGCCAACCGTTGAACAGTGCGATTGTGCTTGGCCTTGGTCTGGCGTTGTCCTCGACGGCGTTTGGCCTGCAAAGCCTCGCCGAGCGCAAAGAGTTGACCAGCCCCCATGGGCGCTTGGCGTTTGCGATTCTGCTGTTCCAGGACATCGCTGCAATTCCGTTGATCGCACTGGTGCCGATGCTTGCTGGTGGTGCGCACGACACCAGCAACGCCGAAAGCCTGAATCACGCGCTACAAGTGCTTGGCGGTATCGCCGTGGTCGTGGTCGGTGGGCGTTATCTGTTGCGTCCGGTGTTCCGCGTGGTGGCGAAAACCGGTCTGCCGGAAGTGTCAACGGCCACGGCGTTGCTGGTGGTGATCGGCACGGCGTGGTTGATGGATCTGGTCGGTGTGTCGATGGCGCTGGGGGCGTTTCTTGCCGGTTTGCTGTTGGCGGATTCGGAGTATCGCCATGAGCTGGAAGCGCAGATCGAGCCGTTCAAAGGTTTGCTGCTCGGGCTGTTTTTCATCAGCGTCGGCATGGGCGCCAATCTCAGCCTGCTGCTGAGTGCGCCGATCACTGTGTTGGGGCTGACGCTGCTGTTGATTGGTCTGAAATTGCCGCTGCTGTTCGTCGTCGGACGTCTGGCCGGTGGCTTGAACAAGGTAAGTGCGATTCGCCTCGGTATCGTCTTGGCGGCGGGTGGTGAATTCGCCTTTGTGGTGTTCAAGATCGGTCGTGATCAGGGCCTGTTCGAACCGCGCCTGTACGATTTGCTGGTGCTGACCATCACCTTGTCGATGGCGGTGACGCCGTTGTTGCTGTTGCTCTGCGCGCGGCTGGTCAGCCCGAAAGTGCAGCCGGTGGAAGTGCCGGAAAAATACCGTGAGATCGACACTGACACGCCACGCGTGGTGATCGCCGGAATGGGCCGGATGGGTCAGATCGTGGCGCGGATTCTGCGTGCGCAGAACATCAAGTTCGTCGCGCTGGACACCTCTGTGGAAACCATTGAACTGTCGCGCAGTTTCGGTGGTGTGCCGGTGTTCTACGGCGACCCGATGCGCCCGGAAATTCTCAATGCGGCCAAGGTTGGCGAGGCGGAATATTTCGTGATTGCCACGGATGATCCGGAGACCAACATCAAGACCGCCGAGGTGGTGCGCAAGCTGTATCCGCACATGAAGATCATCGCCCGGGCGCGTAACCGTCAGCATGTGCACCGCTTGGTGGATGTTGGTGCGGAGGCGATTCGTGAGACTTATTATTCGAGTCTGGAGATGAGCCGACGCACTTTGGTGGGACTCGGTTTGACCCAGGCCCAGGCCGATGCGCGGATCAAGCGCTTCAAGCATCACGACGAACAGGTGCTGGAGGCGCAACACGCGATTTACGACGACGCAGCGAAAGTCCTGCAAACCGCCCAGGAAGCCCGGGCGGAACTGGCGCGGTTGTTCGAGTCCGACCAACTGGAAGAAGAATCACGCCAAACCTGAGCCCCGCACAAAACCTGTAGGAGTGAGCCTGCTCGCGATGGCGGTGTGTCAGTCGACTTATTCATTACAGACAGACTGCTATCGCGAGCAGGCTCACTCCTACAGGGGATCGGTGTCAGGCCAGTTCTAATTCCAGTGTCGGTTTGACCGGGGCCAACTCAAACCGATCCGCCAAAAACGGCGTGATGTCCAGCGGCAGCGGTTCATCGTTGACCAGTTTGTCCAGCAACACTCCAGTAATCGCCGACGTCAGAATCCCGGTACGGAAGTGCCCGCAGGCATTCAAATACCCTTCCACCCCACGCATCGGCCCGAGAATCGGCAACTCATCCGGCGAGCCCGGACGCAACCCCGCCCAAGTACGCTTCAGATTCACATCCTTGAGCTCCGGCAGACAACGCACCGCGCCCTGCACCAGCCCGGCGATTTCCGGGTAGGTGGTGGTGACGTCGAAGCCTTTGTCTTCGGTGGTGCTGCCGATCAGGATCTCACCGTTGTCTTTCTGCGCCACGTAGCAGTCGCTGGTGGTCAGGCAGCCGTTGAGGATTTTCGGCATGCGCTCGGTCAGCAGAATCTGGCCTTTCACCGGTTTCACCGGGATGCGAATACCCGTCGCCCATTCGCTCAAATCTGCCGCCCAGGCACCACCGGCATTGATCAGCGTTTTGCAGTGGAACACGCCCTCCTCGGCCGTTTGCACACCGGTGACGCGGCTGCCGTGATGCAACACGCCGGTGACGTTGGTGTTGACGAAAATGTCGACGCCGTTCTGCCGCGCGCCTTCCATGTAGGCATCGGCGAGGCGGAACGGGCTGACCTGGTGATCGCAGAGAAACTCCAGCGCCCCGCGTGCTTCATGGCTGACGCTCGGCTCAGCCTCGCGCAGCGCCGCCTGATCGAGCCAGCGCACCTGATCGGCCAGATGCGGAATGCAACCGACGATGTGCTCGGCGTAGAGCCGGTCTTCATCGTCATAGATGACGAATTTCAGCCCGGTCTTTTCGAACTTGAAATCCATCCCGTGATTGTCTTTCAACTCACGGTGCAGCGCCGGGTACAGCGCGTTGGACTGCAAAGCGAAATCGAAAAACGACTCGGGCAGAATGTGCGGCGTACTCGCGTCCACGGCCACCGCCGCGCCCTGGGTTTCGCGCTTGCGGTTGGCCGACATCATGCGAAAGAAAATCACCCCGCAACCGAGGCCGACCGACTCACCGATCGCCCACAAACCGCCGGCCGACGCACGGGTGGCGTTGCCCGGGCGCTTGGCATCTATCAACGCGACCTTGAGGTTTTTGCGTTTGGACAGTTGATAGGCGCAGGACGCCCCGATCACGCCGCCACCGGCAATGATCACGTCATAGAACTTACTCATGTGCAGCGGCCTCCGTGCCGACAGACTGGAACGCGGAAAAAGGAATCGGATCGATCGGGAAACGCGGGCGCAGCCAACCGACATCCTTGCGGCCAGTCGCTTGACGCAGGCGATCGCTGCAGTAGCCGACGCACATCCGTCCCTGACAATCGCCCATGCTCACGCGGGTACGCATTTTCAGGCTGGCGATGTCTTGCACGCCTTGCTCCAGCGCCAGGTCGATGTCGGCGCGGGTCGCGTGTTCGCAGCGGCAAATGACCGTATCGGCGGCAGGCAATGCAGTCTGGCCGACGCCGCGTTCGGTGTAGCGATCGACGGCAGCACGGAAGCGCACGATGGCTTTGAGTTTGCTCAGGTAACGGTCACGACGAACCCGCGCCAGCTCTTCTTCGAGCACACCGCGTTGCAGCAGAATCGAGGTCGCCGCAATCTTGCCGGCGAGCATCGCCGCTTCACCGCCGCGAATCCCGCCCATGTCGCCGGCCAGATGCACGTGGGGTTCGTTGCTTTGCTGCCAGAGGTTGGCGTTGGCGCGCAGATAACCGTCGTCGCTGAAGCCGTGATCCAGGCCCATCTGCTGGCTCAATTGCGTGCGCGGAATAAAGCCGTAACCGACCGCCAGAGTCTTGGCTTCGAAGCGCTCGACGCGGCTCATGTCCGGTTCCCACGTGGCCGAATATGGCGCGACGCTGACGCTTTTCAGTTCGTCCTCGCCATGGGCTTCGACCACGCCCCAGCCGTAATTCATCGGGATGCCGTGCAGTTTCAGGTAGGCGAGCATGCTCAAGCCATCGAGGAACAGCTGCGGCTTGTTCAGCAGCGCCAGACTTTCACGGGCGATCTTGCCGAACGCACACGCCTCATACACGCCCGCGACGCTGACGCCCGAGGCATGCAACTGCGTCGCCACCAGCGGCAGCAGCGGCCCGGTGCCGGCGATGATCACCGGCCCTTGCGGCTTGACCACACCGCTTTTGATTTGCAGTTGCAGACCGCCGAGCATGATCACCCCCGGCAAGGTCCAGCCCGGAAATGGAACGCTGCGTTCATGACAACCGGCAGCCAGGAGCAATTGCGGGTACTCGATCTCGTGCAGTTGTTCGTCGCCATCGAGTACCACCAAAGCGCGGGAGCCTTCGGCGCCGACCACGCGATGGTTGAGGCGCACGTCGATCAGCCCGGCCTGCTCCTGAAAATCACCGTGCAGTTTGCCCAGCGCTTCGGAGTAACGCGGACCGAGATAATCCAGTTGCACGCCGTCACGCAGCGGCCCGCGATATACCACGCCGCCAAGCCGCGATGCTTCTTCGAGCAGGGTGCAGCGCACGCCGTGGCGCGCCAGTTCGATGGCTGCCGCCATCCCTGCCGGGCCGCCGCCGACGATCACCGGTTGCAGGCTCATACGATCACCTCCTGCGCGGCGATGCGGTTGACCTGGGTTTCGATCTGCATGCCGTCGCGCACCACGGTCTGACAGGCACGGCGTTTGTGCCGGCCATTGATTTTCACCAGACAGCACTGGCACACGCCCATGCCGCAATAGGCGCCGGTGATCTGGTCGTGATCGTTGCGGGCAATCTGGCGTACGCCGAGGGACTGGATAACGCTGAGGACGGTTTCGCCGATGGCGGCGGTGACCGCTTGGCCGTTGATATGGACAGTCATGTCCGCCTGCGCCAACGGCTGGATATCGAAGGTTCTTTCTTGGCAGTGCATTGCAATGATCTTCCGTGAAATTTCAGTGGAGTTTTGCGCCAGCTCCTTGCTGCACTACACCGTGCCGACCCGTTTTTTTAATGCATTTTGAGGGTCGGACTGCGGTACTCCGTCAGCGCAACCGGGTGCGCGTGCAGGTAATGTAGTCGATCCCGCGGCAAGTGCTTGGATCTTTTAAGGTAGGGGATATCGCCGCGGGAAATATTGATCCAGGCCAGTGAAAGCAGTTGGATTGTCCAACGATCAATTGGAGAAGACGAACTGCCCTTTGATCTTCTTCGGGCCGATCAAAGCAAGGTCCGGAAATAGCAGCGATTTGACCCAGGCGGCGTAGAACACCATGGCCAAAATGAACGCCACGCCGGCCAGAGTCGACACGGACTCTTCACTGAAGCCGTAAAATTCACGAGGAATCTGGCTGATCGTGAAGGTGATATAGATTGTGTAGACCACCGCGATGCCCTTGTAAAAGCCCCACGCAAACAAGAGCGGAATCACGCCAATAATCAACACCATGGCCAACGCCATTGCGATGCCGCCATCATTGATTTGAAGAAGCCCGGCTATCGTCCCGAGCAGTCCCCAGATGCCCATCAGCGCGACCAGTATGTTGACTTTAACGGCGTGTCGTTTTCTCAGGGCGGGATCCGGACGCGCCCCGATCCAGCCCGCCAGCACTCGATCCTTGACCTTGCCCCCCGAAAGCGCCCTGAACGTTTCGGTTTTGGAATGACCGTCATCGAGCATTTCGGCGACCTTTCGTTTGATGGCTTGCTTGTCCAACGTATTCATCCTTAAACGTGCGCGCAGCGGCCGACCCGTTGCCGCCGCGGATTCTCGCCTTGTTGCCCGCCAGAAAGCAAAAAGCCGCTTCCACCCGAAGGTGGAAGCGGCCGAGGCATGGGCCTCAATGGAGCAATCAGTGCACGAACAGGGCGATCAGGATGATGATCGGGATCGGTACGCCGAGGAAAAATAGCAGTAATGAGCGCATGGTCATGCTCCTTGTTTAACGGACTGGAGTGGTCGTGGTGTAGGTGTCGACTTCAACGTACTCGACGGCATCCCGGCGGCGACCGCCGTAAGTAGCCGCGAGGCTGGCGAAGAACGCACCGGCCAACAGCGAGATGAACATCCACAGCGAGGTCCAGGCAGCGACTTTCGCAGCGGTGTCGGCGGCTTGTTGAGCTTTCAGTTTGGCGTCGGCCAGGGCTTTCTGAGTGCGGGCGTAGATTTCATCGACGCGGCGCTCGGCATCAGCCTGAGTCAGGTTGGTCCGTTGGGCGACCAGTTGCGCAAGGTAGGTACGGTCTTCGGCACTCATCTGACCATTGGCCAGGCTTTGCGCAAAGATACGGGCCACGGCGCCATGCGCTGCGTCATCGCTGACCGAAGCTGGACGGTCATCGCGGAACAGGCTGTCGATGTAGTAGCCGTACTGGTTGCTGTCGGTGTTCGCCGCAGCAGAACCGGCCGCTTGGGTCATCGCGCTGGCAGCACCGCCAGCGACACTGGCACCGGCCTGCACACCACCACTGATGACGCTGCTGACCGAACCGACCACCAGCACTGCGGTGACCAACGTGGCCACACACCAGGCGAGAAAGCCGTGGGCAGTGTCGCGGAAATACACTTCGTCACCGTGCATGTTCGCCCACTTCACCCGCAGGCGACCGGCGATGTAGCCACCCATGCCGGAAGCGATGATCTGCGTCGCCGCCAGCCAGACTATCGTTGAAATGCCCAGGCCCTTGGCGCTGACGCCCTCTCCGGCCCACGGTGAAACGGCAGAGAAACCCAAACCGAAACCGAGCAATACCAGAATCATCGACAGTGCAGCGGCAGCCGCAGCACCGGCGAAGATCGCGCCCCAGGACACGCCCGAAACGCTGCTCGACTCTTCAACGGCGGGATAAAACCCATCAGGGGATCTATTCATTGTTGTTCTGCTCCAGGCATGAAAAATGGTGTTACAACTCGTCAGCAGAGGAATTGCAGCGACCGTGCCAGTCGAGAGAATTAAATAAATCCTTTAATTTCAAACCGTTATAAAGAATGAACTTCCTAAAACCTTGCAAATTGCAACAAGGGCCGGATAACAGCGGGTTTTATGCATTGGCACAAATGCCAGTTATTTGCGTTTGTAGCTCTTGTTACCGCTGGGCGTAAGGCAATAAACCCCGCCACGTGGGCCAGTGCAAAACGAACCCGTGCCGCAGGCGCAGCCATCATCACTTTGCAGGAGGTTTTGCGGACGGGCTTGCTGGCGCTCGCCAAACATCGCCGCGCAGCTTTTCTTCGAGCCGCTGATGGAGCCGTCATTGCACAGGAACAGGTCGCCATCACAGCGGGCAATCCCGCCCTTCTTCCCGGAACACGGGGTGTTGGCCGCCCATGCCGTAGCACTGAACAGCACCAGCAACAGACCGGTGATCGGCATCCAGCCACGGCGAATCGAAAGACGCACGGAACCACTCCTGATTGATTTTATGGCCATATGATATCAACGTTGCGGCAAATAAATCGCCAAGGCGCGCAAACGACAGCTACAACATGAAAGTTAATTTAAAGCGTCAGCGGATTTTCTTGGCAAAATGCTGCCATTCCGTTTGAACCGATCAGCAGGCCTGCCTATGACTCGTATCTTGACCATCGAAGACGACGCCGTGACCGCCCGGGAAATCGTCGCCGAACTGAGCAGCCACGGACTCGACGTCGACTGGGTCGACAATGGCCGTGAAGGCCTCGACCGGGCCGTGAGCGGCAACTACGACCTGATTACCCTCGACCGCATGCTGCCCGAACTCGATGGCCTGGCCATCGTCACCACCCTACGCACCATGGGCGTGGCCACGCCGATTCTGATGATCAGCGCCCTCTCTGATGTCGATGAGCGCGTACGCGGCTTGCGCGCTGGCGGTGATGATTACCTGACCAAACCGTTCGCCACCGATGAGATGGCCGCGCGAGTCGAAGTGTTGCTGCGTCGGCAGAACAGCGGCGCCACTCAGGCGACGACGCTGCAAGTGGCGGACCTTGAACTGGACTTGATCAGCCATGAAGCACGCCGTGCCGAACAAGTGCTGACGCTATTGCCGACCGAGTACAAGCTGCTCGAATTCCTCATGCGCAACAGCGGCCAGATCCTCTCGCGGATGATGATTTTCGAAGAGGTCTGGGGCTATCACTTCGACCCCGGCACCAACCTGATCGACGTGCACATCGGCCGTCTGCGCAAGAAGATCGACGCCGCCGGCCATGTGCCGCTGATCCGCACGGTACGGGGCTCGGGTTATGTCATTGCCGAACCCGTCTGACGGCTGGCGCTCCTCCAGCAGCCGCTTGCTGGCGTTGTACAGTTCGCTGTTCGTGGCCTGGAGCGCGATCCTTATGGGGGTCATGTATTACGAGGTCTCCGGCTACCTCGACAACCTTGCCAAACATTCGCTGATGCAACGTCAGCACCTGTTCTCGCACTTTCGCGGTGAGCAACTGGAAGACGCGCTCGCCGCCAGCATGACTTTCGACATTCGCGGCATCGACGCTTATGGCTTGTTCGATGCTGACGGCGTTTACCTCAGCGGCGCCTTGCAGCAGATCCCCGAAGGCCTGCCGCTGGACGGCAAGATCCACATGCTCGCCGAATGCGCCGACTCCGACGACCCGACCCTACCCAATGACAGCTGCGATGCGGTGGCCACGCAAACCCGCGATGGCCGCTGGCTGGTGTTGCTGCGCGACAACGGCTCGCTGTTTGCGGTGACGCGGATTATTTTGCATGCGTTGTTCTGGGGCGTGTCGCTGACAATACTGCCGGGCATTGCCGGCTGGCATTTGCTGCGCCGTCGGCCGTTGCGGCGCATCCGGGCGATTCAGGACAGCGCCCAGGCGATTGTGGCCGGCGATCTGACTCATCGATTACCGCTGTCCAATCGCCGTGATGAACTGGACATGCTCGCGGCCATCGTCAACGCCATGCTGGAGCGCATCGAGCGTTTGATGAATGAAGTCAAAGGCGTCTGCGACAACATTGCCCATGATTTGCGCACGCCGCTGACGCGCCTGCGCGCGCAGTTGTATCGCATGCAGCAGCAGGCCGGCGAAGGCTCGCAGGAAGCGGCGCAACTGGATCTGGTGCTGGCCGAAGCAGACACGCTGATGGCACGGTTTCGTGGGTTGCTGCGGATTTCCGAACTGGAAGATCGCCAGCGCCGTTCAGGTTTTGTCGAACTCGACCCTGTGCAACTGCTGGAAGAACTACACGAGTTTTATTTGCCATTGGCTGAGGAAGGCGAGTTGCGTTTCGACTTGAACATGCCGGAAACATTACCGGCGCTGAACGGTGATCGGGCATTGCTGTTCGAGGCATTGGCGAATCTGCTCAGCAACTCGATCAAGTTCACCCCGGTCGGCGGCACGGTGATGTTGCGTGGGGTGAACGCGGGTGGGCAGACGCGGATTGAAGTGCACGACTCAGGGCCGGGGATTCCCGAGACTGAGCGTGAGGCGGTGTTTCAGCGTTTCTACCGCGCCGAGGGTGGGCAGCCGCAGGGTGGCTTTGGCCTTGGATTATCGATTGTCGCGGCGATTGTCAGTCTGCATGGCTTCAGTCTTGAAGTCGGCAGCAGTGATCTGGGTGGGGCGAAACTGGTGCTCGATTGTCGGCAGAGCCTGATCGAAAATTCCTGACCTTTTATATTTGAAATGCACAACCTGTAGGAGTGAGCCTGCTCGCGATAGCGGTGTGTCAGTCAACAACTCATTGAATGACAAAACGCCATCGCGAGCAGGCGAAGGCCTACATTGGATTGTGGTGTTGATCAGGCTGGGTAATTGGCGCGCAGCGCTTCGAGGCCACCCTGATAGATGCCGCTGAACAACGCCACCACTTCCTCATCACTCACGCCTTTGGCGTTGAAGCGCCCCGACCACGTCACCCGCGCGCCCTGCCCCTGGGCTTCAACCTTGATCGTCGCCAGATAATCAGTCGCCGGGAACGGTGCCTGTTCAATCGAATAGCTGTAGGTCTTCGCCGCGTTATCGAACGCTTGCAGTCGCTCGACCACCACCGCGCCGTCAGCGGTTTGCAGCGTGCGCACGCGGCCGCCGTCGCTCAGCTCACTGTTGGGAATAAAGGGCAGCCAATCGGGCAGCGTGTTGAAGCCGCCGATCAATTGCCAGACCTGATCGGCCGAGGCCGGGATGTCGATGGTTGCGGATGCTGTTGGCATAAATAAACGTCTCTCCAGAATTCAGATAGTCAGGCTGTCGACCACGCCGCCATCGACGCGCAACGCGGCGCCAGTGGTGGCCGACGACAGCGGCGAAGCAATATAGGTCACCAGATGCGCGACCTCTTCGACATCCGCTACGCGCTGGATGATCGAGGTCGGGCGGGCCTTGCGTACAAAGGCGTCGGCTTCATCGCGCAGGTTACGCCCGGATTCAGCGGCGGCATCCTTGAGCATGTCTTCCAGGCCATCGGTGAAGGTCGGCCCCGGCAGGATCGCATTGACGGTCACCCCGCTGCCAGCCAGACGTTTGGCCAAGCCGTGGGACACCGCCAGATTGGCGCTTTTGGTCACGCCGTAATTGATCATGTCGGCTGGGGTGGCGACGCCGGATTCCGAAGACAGGAAGATCACCCGGCCCCAGCCCTGCTCGACCATCGCTGGCACATAATGCCGCGCCAAGCGCACACCGGAAATCACGTTGACGTCATAGAAACGCGTCCACTCGCTGTCCGGCGCGTCGAAGAAATCCACATCATTAAAGATGCCGAGGTTGTTCACCAGAATGTCGGCACGCGGTTCAGCGGCGAACAGTTTTTGCGCGCCTTCGGCGGTGCCCAGATCGGCCGTCAAACCCCGTAATTGCGCGCCCGGAACCTTCTCGCGAATGCTCGCCAGCGCCTGCTCGACCTTGGTGGTATCGCGGCCGATCACCACCACCGTGGCGCCGGATTCGGCCAGCGACTGGCTGATGCCCAGACCGATGCCAGCGGTGCTGCCGCTGACGATGGCCAGTTTTCCACTCAGATCAATCTTCATGCTTTCACCTCATCGATTGGCAATGGTGCACGTTCGGAAACCAGTTGGGCGTCGCGCATCGCCTGCCAGAAACCGGCAGGAATAACGGCTGACAATGCGGCGACATCTTCAGCAATTCGGCCGGGTTTGCTTGCGCCGGGAATGACCGCTGCGACAGCAGGATTGGCCAGCGAGAACTGTAGCGCAGCGGCTTTGATATCGACGTTGTAAGCGGCGGCGATGCGTTTGATCTGCTCGACCTTGGCGATGATCTCAGGGCTGGCCTGCTGGTATTCGAAGTGCGAGCCACCCGCCAGAATTCCCGAGCTATAAGGGCCACCAACGACGATTTCAACGTTCTGCGCCCGTGCTGCATCCATCAAGCGTTGCAACGGACGTTCGTGGTCGAGCAGCGTGTAGCGACCGGCCAACAGGAAGCCATCCGGCTGCGCCTCGCTGAGGTCGAGGGTCAGTTCGCACGGCTCGACTTTGTTCACGCCCAGCCCCCAGCCCTTGATCACGCCTTCTTCGCGCAAGCGGGTGAGGACTCTGAACGCGCCGGTGCGGGCCTGATTGAAGTATTCCAGCCATTGATCGCCATAGAAGTCCTGCGCGATGTCGTGCACCCAGACGATGTCGAGGCGATCGGTTTGCAGACGCTTGAGGCTGTCTTCGATCGAACGCATAGTCGCGTCGGCGCTGTAGTCGTTGACTATCTTGTTCGGGCGACCGTGTTCGAACACCCCGCTTTTCTCGCCGAGATCGCGGGCGGCGGCGTCTTCGATTTCATCGAGAATCACCCGGCCGACTTTGCTGCTCAGCACATAGTCGTCGCGCTTGTATTGCTTGAGGGCTTCGCCGAGGCGGATCTCCGACAGACCGGAGCCGTAAAACGGCGCGGTGTCGAAGTAGCGCACCCCGGCATCCCACGCGGCATGCACGGTGGCCTGCGCTTCTTCTTCGGGAATGGCGCGGAACATGTTGCCCAGTGGCGCGGTGCCGAAGCCCAGTTGGCCGGGCAGTTTGTCTTTCAAGCTCATTGGATTTTCCTCGTAGGTTCTGGGTCGGTGTGACCGTTGAGCAGATCCTAGATTGCGACACCGAGACCGTCCAAGACATAATGCGCAGCACTTGAGTCCCTATAGGTCTGACATGATCGACATCCGCCAATTGCGCTACTTCGTGGTCGTCGCCGAGGAAGAACACGTAGGCCGCGCCGCCGAACGGCTGCATATTTCCCAATCGCCACTGAGCCGGCAGATCGCCCAGCTCGAAGAGCGCTTGGGCCTGACGCTGTTCGAGCGCAGTCAGCAACGCATTCGCCTGACCCGCGACGGCCAGACGTTCCTCGCCGAAACCCGCGCCCTGCTGACCCACGCCAATCGCCTGGAATCCCTCGGCAAGCGTCTCGGTCGAGGTGAAGAAGGCGGCCTGTGCATCGGCTATATCGAAAACGCCATGCACGCCGGCGTCCTGCCCAATGCCTTGCGCGTGTTGCGCGCCGATCGGCCGAATGTGCATGTCGCGTTGTACAACCTCAGTTCCGCCGAGCAGTTGGAAGGCCTGCGACAGCGTAGTCTCGATATCGCCTTGGTGAGTGAACCGCCGACCGATGACGATCCGGATCTTTTAAGTTTCCAGGTGCTGGATGATCCGATGCTGCTGGCGTTGCCGGAACAGCATCCATTGGCGCAGCAAGCGACATTGAGTCCCGAGGATCTGGCCGATCAGGAGTGGATCGGTGTGCAGCCGCGTCAGGATGCCAACGATCAGTTTGTCAGCGCGTGCATCCGCGCAGGGTTCACTCCGGATGTGCGCATGCAGGCGACCGAACCGTTTACTGCATTGGGGTTGGTGGCGTCGGGGTTGGGGATTGCGATGATTCAGAAAGGCCTGAGCCATAACGCCCCGCCGGGTGTGGTGTTGCGGGAACTGCCGTGGCTGACGCTGACTACGCCATTGTGGGCGGCGTGGCACCGGATCAATTTGCGGCCGTTGGTCGAGACCTTCAGAAAGGTACTGACTGACGGTGAGATAGCCGCTGACTGAGAGGGCCCCTTCGCGAGCAAGCTCGCTCCCACAGGTTTTGTGGCGGATCTACACTCAACGGATCAGCACCCAGCCGTGAGATCGCCATGAAAATGTCTGCGCAAATGACCGTCGTCGCGGTACTCGCCACCCTCGCCTGGCTGGGTCTGGCGGTGTGGGGCATTGGCGGGGTGGCGATGTTCTTTTCCCATGGCTCGCTGGTGATCGTCGCACTGGCGACGGTGGCGATGGTGATTGCTTCACTGTTCAGTGAGGTCAACCTGAGTGCTGGCGAGCGTGAAGACCGCGCCAATCGCTGGGTGATTCCGGCGTTCGGTGTGATCGGGCTGGTCAGTGGTTTTCTGCCGGCCTACTGCGATCGGGTGAACTTCTGGACTTTTGGTGGTGAAGGCGTGCGCTGGCTCGGCGCTTTGCTGTTTATCATCGGCGGCGCGCTGCGACTGTGGCCGGTGTTTGTGCTGGGGCGGCGGTTCAGTGGGTTGGTGGCGATTCAGCCGGGGCACCGATTGGTGACCGACGGCATTTACCAGCACCTGCGCAATCCGAGTTATCTGGGGCTGGTGGTCAATGCTGTGGGTTGGGCGCTGGCGTTTCGTTCGGTGGTCGGGCTGTTGCTGGCGGCGCTGACGCTGATCCCGTTGATTGCCCGGATTCATTCCGAAGAAGCGCTGCTGCGGGCGCAGTTTGGGGCGGAGTACGAGGCTTATTGCGCGCGGAGTTGGCGGTTGGTGCCGGGGGTTTACTGATTTGCGAACACGTCCCCTGTAGGAGTGAGCCTGCTCGCGATAGCGGTGTGTCAGTCAAATTTGTGTGTCTGACACATCGATATCGCGAGCAGGCTCACTCCTACAAGGGATTGTGTTGTGTCAGTTGCGTTGCAAGTGGAGCTGGCCGTTACTGTCGACTCTGACGCTGACCGCAGCGTAACTGGCCAGCGTCGCGTGCGCCGTTTCCAGCGGATGCTGATGCGTCGTGGTGATGATCATCAACGCCGCGCCAGCCGCTTCGGCAGCCTGAATACCGACGGTGGCGTCTTCGAAGATCAGGCAATCACGCGCTTCCAGGCCAAGACGTTTCGCAGCCAGTAAATAGCCGGCCGGATCAGGTTTGCCGGCCTTCACATCTTCAGCCGTGATCATCACCGTCGGCGCTGGAATCCCCGCCGCCGCCATCCGCCGTAACGCCAGATCCCGTGGTGCCGAGGTCACCATCGCCCAGCGATCAGTGGGCAGGCTGTTGAGAAACTTCGCCGCGCCCGGAATCTCGACAATGCCTTCGACGTCTGCGATTTCCGCCTCGGTGATAAACGCCGCTTGCGCCTCCGCATCCACTCCCGGCAGGTTGAGGCGCGTGATGGTATCAATGGCGCGCACGCCATGAATGGTCGGCAAAAAGGTTTCCACATCGACGCCATGGCGCACGGCCCAGGCCGCCCAGATGCGCTCGGCGGCGGCGATGGAATTAAGGACGGTACCGTCCATGTCGAACAGAAACGCGCCAAATGCGCGATCGAATACACAAGTGTGAGCAGACAAAGGGTCGCATCCTCTGGCAAAAGACCGGGCGGGCAATGTAGCACTTGCCCGCTCGATCCACCCAGCCTGTCAGTGCAGACGCGGTGACTTGGACTTGAAAGCACTGTCGACGCAGTCGAGCAACTGGCCGATGGCCCAGGGCTTCTTGATGAACGCCACCGAATGCTTGACCCCGGAGGTCTCTGGCGTTTCGTAGCCGGACATGACCATCACCGGCTTGTCCGGCCAGCGGTCGCCGACCAGGTTGGCCAGATCAGCACCATTGAGGGTGCCGGGCATGGTGATGTCGGTCAGCAGCAGCGCAACTTCCGGCGCGTGTTGCTCGAGATATTGCGATGCGGCGTCGGCGCTGGTGTGCGGCTCGACCTTGAAACCTTCCTCCTGAAGAATTTCGCAAAGAAACTCCAGAATCAACGGATCGTCCTCGACTACCAGAATCAACCCGCCAGGAAGGTGCGCGCTCGCCGTCGGTGTTGGGCACATGGAACTGCACTCCCTGAATTGCATGAACGATTTAGCGGCTTGAATCCGCTGCTTATCTGGTATGAGCGGCGGGCTCTGCAGAAATTCATTTTTGATACAGGTCTTTTGCGAAACGGCGTTTTTGCCCGTCAGCGGCAATCGTTCGCGACGGCGTATTTGTGGTTAAAATGCCGGCCCTTTTGCTTGCCGATCCTGACCGATGAACCCTGAAGCCCTCGCTACCCTCTATGCCCATCTGCTGCCGGCCCTCGCGGCGGCGCCGAGCGAAACCCGCCGCCTGTTCCACGGGCGCGGCCGCTGCTGGCCGGGGCTGGAGCAGTTGACCGTGGACTGGCTGCAAGGCGTGGTGCTGGTGTCGCTGTTCAAGGAACCAGCGCCTGAGCAGCTGGACAATCTCAAGGCGCTGCTGCTGGAACTCACGGTTTCCGCCGAATGGAAACAATCTGACGCACACACTTTGCTGATCCAGCATCGCTACTTGCCACAGAGCACCGCCGAATGGCTGCAGGGTGATGAGATCGAGGAAATGAGCATCGTCGAGGGCGGCTTGCAGTACCGCGTCGATCTGGGCCGCAAACAGAACGCCGGGCTATTTCTCGACATGCGTTACGGGCGCGACTGGGTGCGCGAACAGGCCAACGGCAAACGCGTACTCAATCTGTTTGCCTACACCTGCGGTTTTTCCGTAGCGGCCATCGAGGGTGGCGCCAGCCATGTGGTCAACCTGGACATGTCCCGCGCCGCCCTGAGCCGTGGCCGCGACAACCATCGTTTGAACGGCCATGACTTGAGCAAAGTCAGTTTCCTCGGCCACGACCTGTTCAAGTCCTGGGGCAAGGTGATCAACAGCGGCCCTTATGATCTGGTGATCATCGATCCGCCGTCGTTCCAGAAAGGCAGTTTCCTGCTGACCAAGGATTACCAGCGCGTGCTGCGTCGTTTGCCGGAACTGCTCACAGCCAACGGCACCGTGCTGGCGTGCATGAATGATCCGGCGTTCGGTTCGGACTTTCTGATTGATGGCGTGACCCAGGAAGCGCCGAGTCTGCGCTTTGCAGAGCGGCTGGAGAACCCGCCGGAGTTTCCGGATATTGATCCTGAAAGCGGACTCAAGGCTTTAGTCTTCCGCCGCACCTCCTGACACCCAGAAGATTCCCTGTAGGAGTGAGCCTGCTCGCGATAGCGGTGTGTCAGATATCACCTGGTTGACTGATAG
>NZ_JBSVXS010000084.1:0-24182 GCF_054070155.1 Pseudomonas sp. SDT291_1_S447 | reverse complement strand
TCCTACCTTGGAATGCATTTGCATGTAGGAGCTGCCGAAGGCTGCGATCTTTTTGCTTCTGTTGCGGCCCCTTCGCGAGCAGGCGTTTTTAATGGTTTAGAGGTCGTTCAGGATGTCAGCCATGTCATCGGCGTGCTCTTCTTCCTGCGCCAGAATATCTTCGAAGATACGCCGCGTAGTCGGGTCTTTCTCGCCGATGTACTGGATGATCTCGCGATAGCTGTCGATGGCGATCCGCTCGGCCACCAAGTCCTCGTAAACCATTTCTTTCAGGGTTTCCCCGGCCACGTATTGCGCGTGGGACATCTTCGACAGCATGTCGGGGTTGAACTCGGGCTCGCCGCCCAATTGCACAATGCGCTCGGCCAGGCGGTCGGCGTGCTGGGCTTCCTGGGTGGCGTGCTCGAGAAACTCTTCGGCGGCCACATGGGCTTTAACACCATTGGCCATGAAGTAGTGGCGCTTGTAACGCAATACGCAGACCAGTTCGGTGGCCAGCGATTCATTGAGCAAGCGCAGCACCTCTTCACGGTCGGCACTGTAGCCCTCGGTGACGGCACCGTTTTCGACGTGTTGGCGCGCACGGTCGCGCAAGGTTTGAACATCTGACAGATGCAGGTCGTCGCTCATTTCGATCTCCTGGAGGCTAATCCGATGGGCGCCACGTTCTGCGGACGCGGTCGCTACCTAAGCTGTGAGTCATGAGCGTTGCAAAAAGTTTTATCGGTTTACGCAACCCCTGTAGGAGCTGCCGAAGGCTGCGATCTTGGCGCCAGCCCGGACAAAACTGCCTCCCCCCGCAACCAGGCAAAAAACGCCCGCACCGGCGGATGCCGCTCGCGCCCCGGCACGCACAACGCGCTGTAGCCGGCGCCATCGACTTGAACCTCACCCTTGTACGGCAGCAACAAACCGCTGGTGACGCTCTCCGACACCAGAATATTGCTCGCCAGCACCAGCCCTTGTCCGGCGATTGCTGCTTGCAGGGCGTAGTGCTCCTCATCGTATTCGCGGACTGCCGGTTGCTGGTTCAACCAGTTTTCGTCGGCCTTGGCGCACCACGCCTCCCAGCCATGGGCATACAGTTTCGAGTTGTGCCAGCGCACGCTGATCAACGTTGGCGTGCGCCGCGCGGCCAGTGCCACTTGCTCGGGCGAGCCGTACACGCCGAACGACTCATCGAACAGGCACAGGCCATAGAGGTTCGGATAATCGTCGAGGCTATAACGCAAAACCAGATCGACACTGGCGTCCTGATGCAGATCGATGACTTCGCAGTGGGTGTCGAGGCGCACGTTGATGTTTGGATGCTGCGCATAAAAACGCCCGAGGCGCGGCACCAGCCACAGCGCCGCGAAGGCGGCGGTGGTCGATAGCGTCAGCGTGCTGGCGTTGCGCTGCGGGCGCAGAGTGTCGACGCTTTGCGCCACCTCCAGTAAGGCACCGTGCAGGCTGCGAAACAGGCGCTCGCCGCCTTCGGTCAGGCGCACTTGGCGTGGCAGGCGCTCGAACAACGCGACGCCGAGCCAGTCTTCCAGCGAACGTATCTGGTGCGATATTGCCGTAGGCGTGACCGACAGCTCTTCGGCGGCAGCCTTGAAGCTCAGCAATCGCGATGCCGATTCAAAGGCGCGCAGGGCGGTCAGCGGTAGCGAGGCGAACATTTAAAACTCCAAGGATGAAATGAATTCATCCCGACTGATTTTTGCTCATTTGAGGCCTGGGCGTGACGGCTGCAATCTGCGGCGACACAGCAATCAAAGTCTAGCCTCAAGGAGTTTCAGATGAGCAAAATTCTTGCGATCCATGCCAGCCCCCGTGGTGACCGTTCCCACTCGCGGCGCCTGGCGGAACATTTTCTCAGTGCCTGGCAGGTGCGTCATCCGCAGGCGCAGGTGACTCGCCGCGAGGTCGGGCGGGCACTGATTCCGGCGGTCAACGAAGCCTTTGTCGCCGCCGCGTTTTATCCACAGCCTGAAGCACGTCCGCTGTCGATGCAGGCCGATCTGGCCCTGAGCGATCAATTGGTCGGCGAGTTGTTCGATCACGACCTGCTGTTGATTTCTACGCCGATGTACAACTTCAGCGTGCCCAGCGGCCTCAAGGCCTGGGTCGATCAGATCGTGCGCCTGGGCCTGACCTTCGATCACACGCTGGACAATGGCGTCGCCCAGTACACGCCGCTATTGCAGGGCAAGAAGGCGCTGATCGTCACCAGTCGCGGCGGTTTCGGCTTCGGCCCCGGTGGCGAACTGGAAGCCTTGAACCACGCCGATCCATGGCTGCGCACGGCGCTGGGTTTCATCGGCATCAACGACGTCACGGTGGTCGCGGCCGAGGGCGAAGAGTCCGCCGAACGCACCTTCGCGGTGTCGGTGGCCGAGGCCGAGCAGCGTTTGCTCGACCTCGCCCGGGTGTTTTAGGTGGCCTGGCTGTTCCTGCTGATCGCCGCCGGGTTTGAAGTGACCTTCGCCATGGGCATGAAGTACGCCGAAGGTTTCACTCGGCTCTGGCCCTCGCTGATCACCGTGGTCGCAGCGATTGGCGGGATCTATTTCCTCACGTTGGCGATGCGCGAACTGCCGGTGAGCATTGCCTACCCGATCTGGACGGCGATTGGTTCTCTGGGCACGGTTTTTCTCGGTTTTGCCCTGTTCGGCGAGAGCCTGACGCTGGTCAAACTGCTGTCAGTCGGGCTGATTGTGGCGGGGGTGGTGGGCCTGAAGTAGGCTGGTGGTTGAGTTGTCATCATCAGGGAGGATGCTTGGCGGGCGTTTTGCACACCTTGCATCCACTCACCGACCACAAGGATGTTTGCCCATGTCGACGCGTTATCCACTGGTGCTGGTGCCCGGCATGCTCGGGTTTATCCGGCTGGTTCTCTATCCGTACTGGTACGGCATCATCAAAGCATTGCGCCGCAGTGGTGCGACAGTGATCGCGGTGCAGGTGTCGCCGCTCAACTCTACAGAGGTGCGCGGCGAGCAATTGCTGGCGCAGATTGATGAGATCTTGCGCGAGACCGGGGCGCAAAAGGTCAACCTGTTCGGCCACAGTCAGGGTTCGCTGACGGCGCGCTATGCGGCGGCGAAGCGGCCGGATCTGGTGGCGTCGGTCACGTCGGTGGCCGGACCGAATCATGGCTCGGAACTGGCGGACTACCTAGCGAAACATTACCCGGCGGACAGCGCCAAGGGCCGCCTGCTGGAAGCGTTGCTGCGTTTTATCGGCTGGCTGATGGCGCTGTTGGAGACCGGTTACCACGGGCCGAAACTGCCGGTGGATATTCACGCCTCGCACCAATCGCTGACCACTGAAGGCGTGGCGCTGTTCAATCAGCGTTATCCACAGGGCTTGCCTGAAACCTGGGGCGGGCACGGGCCGGAAGAGGTCAATGGCGTACGTTATTACTCGTGGTCGGGGACGTTGCAGCCGGGCAAGACCGATCGTGGCGGCAATCTGTTCGATGGGACGAATCGCAGCTGTCGCTTGTTTGCGAAAACCTTCGTGCGTGAGCCGGGGCAGTGCGACGGGATGGTCGGACGGTACAGCTCGCATCTGGGCACGGTGATTGGCGATGACTATCCGTTGGATCACTTCGACATTGTTAACCAGTCGCTGGGGCTGGTCGGCAAAGGTGCGGATCCGGTGCGGCTGTTTGTCGAGCATGCGGCGCGGCTTGCGGCTGCCGGGGTTTAACAGTCAGACCGCGTTATCGTTCTTCGCGAGCAAGCTCGCTCCCACATTCGAATGCATTCCAACAGAAGGAATGCGGTCACCTGTGGGAGCGCGAAGAGGCCGGATCAGGCAACGCTGACCCGGCGGCCCAACACGGTGGTCCAGCGCTCGGAAAGAATCACTCCGCCCAACGTCAACAACCCACCCACCAGGTGATACATCGCCAACTGCTCCTTCAACACCACCGCCGCAATCAGCGCGGTAATCAACGGCAGCAAGTTAAAGAACAACGTCGTGCGACTCGGCCCCAGACGCTGCACAGCCTGCATCCACGCCAGCGGCGCGAGCATCGATGCCAGCAGACACGCATACAGCACCAGCGGAATGTTCTGCAGTGTCAGCCCGGTCTTCGGCGAAGCGGAGTACAGCGGAAACAACACGACAATCGCCACCAGCACCTGCAGATACAGCAACACCAGCGGCGGCAGGCGCAGCTGCCATTTTTTCAGCAGGGTGCTGTAGATCGCATAGGCCAGGGTGGCGATCAACATCATCGCATCGCCCATGTTCACGCCGTGCTGCAGCAACGCGCCGAGGCTGCCGGACGACACCACCACCAGCACACCGGCAAACGACAACACAGCGCCGACCAGCGCGCCGGCGGTCAGGCGCTGCCCGAGGCTGATGATCGCCATGGCCAGCGACATCAATGGCATCAGCGACAGGATGATGCCCATGTTGGTCGCTGTGGTCAGAGTCGCAGCGAAATAGGCGAGGCTTTGATACACCGCCATGCCCAACACGCCGAGGATGAAAATCTTGCCCAGATTCGGGCGGATCTGCGGCCAGTGCGCGATCACCGCTTTGAGCATGAATGGGGTGAACAGCAAGCCGGCGAGCAGCCAGCGGTAGAACCCGATCTCGGCGGGAAAAATTGCCCCGACCGCGAGTTTGTTGATCACGGTATTGCCGGCCCAGATAAAAATCGCCAGCAGCGGAAACGCGTATTGCATGAGTTGAAACCATTACGTTGATGAAGGGCGATTATCCCTTGTCTGGATGCAAGCCTATACTGCGAACCGGACAACCTGCCTCTGAAACCGGACAGCATGAACAGCAAACATATCGATCTGCTGGATTTCAGCGAACTGCCATCGGCGGTGTACTTCCGCTACGCCGACTTCAACGCCCATGAATACGCCGCGCCGCACCGCCATCCTTGGGGCACGCTGGAGTACGCGGCGCACGGCGTGCTGCACATGGACGTCGACGGCAGCCGCTTCATGTCGCCGCCGCAATACGCGGTGTGGGTGCCGCCGCAGGTCGAGCACAGTTTCTACAGCCATCAACCGGTCAACTATCGCGCGGTGTGCCTTGATCCCAAGGTCTGTACCAATCTGCCCCGGCGTGCCTGCACACTGGCGATCAGCGACATTCTCAAGGCGATTCTCAAGGACTTCGCCGCCCGCGACGTGAAGATTCCCCAACTCGATGCCGATCAGCGACTGGCGCAGGTGTTGGTCGATCAACTGCAACAGGCCCCAGTGCATGAGTGTTATCTGCCCTACGCGAGCAGCCCGGGTTTGCTGGCGATCCTCGAAACCTTTCAGGCCGAGCCGGGCAACAATCAGCCGCTGGCGCATTGGGCGCTGCAAGTGCATGTCAGCGAACGCACGCTGGCCCGGCAATTCGTTCGGGAGCTGGGGATGAGTTTTGGTGAGTGGCGCCAGCGTCTGCGTTATCTCGCCGCGATCGAGGCGCTGGAAACTTCGCGCAGCGTGCAGGAAATCGCTTTTGATCTCGGTTACAGCAGCGGCTCGGCATTTATCGCCATGTTCGCGCGGCAGGCCGGGTGCACGCCGGAGCAGTATCGCCGTAGCCATCTGGAAGGCAGGAAGGTGTAACAGGATTTGGCTACACTCCAGCAGAGGCCGTGCCCATCGGTGCGGCGACAAGGAGAAAACTCCATGAAGATGTTGCGTGTGCCGTTGTTGATGATTGGTTTGCTCCTGTGTTCTCAGGGTTTCGCCGCCACGGCGCAACAGAACAAGATGACCACCTGCAATGCCGATGCGACCGCCAAGAGTCTGAAAGGCGATGAGCGCAAAACCTTTATGAGCACCTGCCTCAAGGCAACGCCAGCGGCCAACGATGCCAAGGCCCTGACCCCGCAGCAGCAGAAAATGAGCACCTGCAACGCCGATGCGAAAACCAAGGCGCTGACCGGCGATGCACGTAAGGCGTTCATGAGTGATTGTCTGAAGAAAAAATAACTGGATTCGGTGGGGTACCTGGTCGACGCGTCTGCTTGAGATTTGCCCTCACCCTAACCCTCTCCCAGAGGGAGAGGGGACTGACCGCAGTGTTTCAAGACATTCGTCGACCTGAAAAAACCGGACGATTATGGATTCCATGTCGCTGTTTCAGGTCACTGGATATCCAGAGCACCCCTCAAACGGTCCCCTCTCCCAGAGGGAGAAGGGAGTGACCGTGTTGTTTTCAGATATCCATCGACCTGAACTATCTGGCCGATTCTGGATTCAATACAGGACTGGCAGGTCGCCGGATTTCTTCGCCATTCCTCGATCGGTTCCCTCTCCCTCCGGGAGAGGGCTAGGGTGAGGGCTGGATCTCAAGCCGTGCAGCGAAACCCGAAACACCGCATATACCTAGTGCTCCCCCGGGAACGCTGGCAGACTGCCAATCCTTTTACGCCGTTCGTTTTGAGGCTGTATGCCAACGTTTTCTGAGCGTCATGTAGTGTTCTGGGTCAGTTGCATCATCATTTTCGGCGGTTTGCTGCTGGTGCTGCCGCTGCGCTTGTTGCCCAGTCTGTTGGCCGGTTTGCTGGTGTATGAACTGGTCAACATGCTCACTCCGCAACTGCAACGGCTGATCGAAGGCCGCCGTGCGCGCTGGCTGGCGGTGGCGTTGCTGGGGACGTTGGTCGTCAGCGTTCTGGCGCTGATCTTCGCCGGCGCGATCAGTTTTCTCCTGCACGAAGCAGAAAACCCCGGCGCTTCCCTCGATAAATTCATGGGCGTGGTCGACCGCGCGCGCGGGCAATTGCCGCCGTTCATCGACGCCTACCTGCCGGCCAGTGCTGCGGAGTTTCGCGTGGCGATCGGCGAGTGGATGAGCAAGCACTTGTCCGACCTGCAACTGGTCGGCAAAGACGCGGCGCACATGTTCGTCACGCTGCTGATCGGCATGGTCCTCGGCGCGATCATCGCCTTGCAGCGCATCCCCGACGTGACCAAACGCAAACCATTGGCCGCCGCGCTGTTCGACCGTTTGCACCTGCTGGTGCAGGCGTTTCGCAACATCGTCTTCGCGCAGATCAAGATTTCCCTGCTCAACACGTTCTTCACCGGGATCTTCCTCGCGGTGATCCTGCCGATGTTCGGCATCAAACTGCCGCTGACCAAGACTCTGATCGTGCTGACCTTCCTGCTCGGCCTGTTGCCGGTGATCGGCAACCTGATGTCGAACACGCTGATCACCATCGTCGGCCTGTCACTGTCGATCTGGGTGGCGATTGCCGCGCTGGGTTATCTGATCTTTATCCACAAGCTCGAGTACTTCCTCAACGCGCGCATCGTTGGCGGGCAGATCAGTGCCAAGTCGTGGGAGTTGCTGCTGGCGATGCTGGTGTTCGAGGCCGCATTCGGCTTGCCGGGGGTGGTGGCGGGGCCGATTTATTATGCGTACCTGAAGAGTGAGTTGAAGCTGGGAGGAATGGTTTAACAGCAGCTTCGAGTTGCAAGCTTCAAGCTACAAGTAAAAGCCGAAGCGAGAGCCGCAGTGGCTTTTGCTTTTGCTCTTACTTGCCGCTTGCCGCTTGCAGCTTAAAGCTTGCAGCTGCCGTTAAACGCCATAGCGTTTGCGGGCTTCAATCGCCAATCCGCTACCAATGCTGCCAAAGATATTCCCTTCGACATGCCGCGCATTCGGCAGCATCGCCGAAACGCTGTTGCGCAGCGCCGGAATCCCGCTCGAACCGCCGGTGAAGAACACCGTATCGACCTGATCCACCGCCACACCGGCATCGTTCAACAGCTGCGTAACACTGCCGCGCACCCGCTCCAGCAGTGCATCAATCGCCGATTCAAACAGCGCTCGGGTCAGCTCAACACTCAAACCGGCTTCGATCCGGTCCAGCGGCACATGGCGGCTGTCGGTATGGGTCAGCTGAATCTTGGTTTCTTCGACTTCCATCGCCAGCCAGTGCCCGGCGCGCTGTTCGATCAACTTGAACAGGCGATCGATGCCGCCAGTGTCTTCGATGTCGTAGCGCATGCTGCCCAGCGCCAGGCTGGATTTCTGCGAATACACCGAGTTGATGGTGTGCCAGGTCGCCAGGTTCATGTGGTGGCTGGTCGGCATGTAGGCGCCGCTCTTCATCCGGCTGCCGTAGCCGAACAGCGGCATCAGGCCTTGCAGGCTCAACTGTTTGTCGAAGTCGGTCCCGCCGATGTGCACGCCGCCGGTGGCGAGGATGTCATCGTGACGGTTATCGAAACCGCGACGCTCCGGCGACAGGCGCACCAGCGAGAAGTCGGAGGTACCACCGCCGATGTCGACGATCAGCACCAGCTCTTCTTTCTCGATGGTCGACTCGTAGTCGAAAGCTGCCGCAATCGGTTCGTACTGGAAGGAGACTTCCTTGAAGCCGATCTTCTTAGCTACGTCGACCAAGGTGTCTTCGGCTTCCTGGTCAGCCAGCGGATCGTCATCGACGAAGAACACCGGACGGCCGAGCACCACTTGTTCGAATTCCCGACCGGCGGCGGTTTCCGCACGGTTCTTCAACTGGCCGATGAACAGGCCGAGCAAGTCCTTGAACGGCATTGCCGTGCCGAGCACGCTGGTGTCGTGCTTGATCAGCTTGGAACCGAGCAGGCTCTTCAACGAGCGCATCAGCCGGCCTTCGTAGCCTTCCAGGTACTCGTGCAGGGCCAGACGACCGTACACCGGGCGGCGTTCCTCGATGTTGAAGAAGACCACCGACGGCAGGGTGATCTTGTCGTCTTCCAGCGCGATCATCGTGTCCATGCCGGGGCGCAGCCAGCCGACGGTGGAGTTGGACGTGCCGAAGTCGATGCCGCAGGCACGGGCTGGAGAGGCGTCTTTCATGTCTTTCGGTTCCGGTCAAAAAAACGGCCGCGCAGTGTATGTCAGTGCGCGCCAGATTCGAAGGCCGGTCATCTGCTATTTCACGACTAAACTGCCTTGAAACCTCAAGCTTTGCCCCAAACTTGCTGGCATGGGCCGGCAGAACCACCGGCGGTCGCAAGAACCGCCGTCCACTGCCGATAAACTTCTGCTGCGCCACCCGGTCACAACCTTGAGATCGGTCAACCCGGCACGCGCGAATCGGCGCATGCTGGCATCGGCGCGAAATCGATAACGGATGGTGATTCCTTCGATGGACTTCAAAGACTATTACAAGATACTCGGCGTGGAGCCGACAGCAGACGACAAGGCAATCAAGGCTGCCTATCGCAAGCTGGCGCGCAAATACCACCCCGATGTCAGCAAGGAAAAGGACGCCGAGGCCAAGTTCAAAGACGCCTCGGAAGCCTATGAAGCGCTGAAAAGCGCCGACAAACGCGCCGAATATGACGAGCTGCGCCGTTATGGCCAGCACGGTCAGCCGTTCCAGGGGCCACCGGGCTGGCAGAGCCGTGGCGGCTTTGGCGGTGGCGGTGGCGGTGGCGACACCGGCGACTTCTCGGACTTCTTCAGTTCGATCTTCGGCAATCGCGGCCCCGGTTTCGGTGGCGGTGAAGGTCGGCAGCAACGCAGTGCAGGGCGCCGAGGGCAAGACGTGGAAATGGAAATGCCGATCTTCCTTGAGGAGACGCTGGCGAACGAATCGAAGAAAGTCACCTTCCAGGTGCCGCAATACAACGCCAACGGCCAGCACGTCAGCAATACCAGCAAAAGCCTGAACGTGAAGATCCCGGCGGGCGTGACCGACGGCGAGCGCATCCGCCTCAAAGGCCAGGGCGCACCGGGCGTCGGTGGCGGGGCGAATGGCGATCTGTACCTGACCATTCGTTTTGCGCCGCACCCGAAATTCGATGTCGAAGGCGAAAACCTGATCATCACCTTGCCGCTGGCGCCTTGGGAACTGGCGCTGGGTGCTGAAGTAGCGGTGCCGACCCTGACCGGCAAGATCAACCTCAAGGTCCCGGCCGGCAGCCAGAATGGCCAGCGCATGCGCGCCAAAGGTCATGGCCTGAAAAACAAGGCCGGCGAGCGCGGTTATCTGTTCGTGCAACTCAAAGCCGTGATGCCGAAAACCTCCGACGACGAGGTCAAGGCGCTGTGGCAGGAACTGGCAAAGAAAGCCGCGTTCAATCCGCGAGAGAACTTCTGAATTCGACGACGGAGTAGCCCATCATGAGCAGCCCCCTGATCGTTCAACTGGACCTGGCAGAATTCTGTGAGGCGGCCGATTTGTCGGACGTCTACGTGATCGAAATCGTCGAGCACGGCATCCTCGAACCTCAGGGCGCGCAGCCCCGGGAGTGGCGCTTCACCGATTACGAATTGGCCTTGGCCAAACGGGCGGTGAAGTTGCGTCGTGATCTGGAGCTGGAGTGGGAAGGCGTTGCGCTGGCGCTGGATCTGCTGGAAGAAGTCCGCGAGCTTCGTGCCGAGAACCGCATGTTGCGGCAACGGTTGGGGCGGTTGGTAGTTGAGTAGATAGCCTGATGTTTTCCGGTTGGTTGATCGGGCCTCTTCGCGAGCAGGAATACGCATTCCAATGTGGGAGCGAGCTTGCTCGCGAAGAATGATAACGCGGTATCGCTGACTACACCCTCTTGGGCAAGACCACGCTGAACCGTGTGCCGTCGGTCTCATTCGAGCTGACTTCAATCGTCCCGCCATGGGCGTTGACCACTTCCCTGACGATAAACAATCCCAACCCCAGGCTGGTCGAAGGCTGCCCCGGTTCTTCATCGGCGCTGCGCACCAACGGGTCGAAAATAGTCCCCAGCGTCTCTTCCGGAATCGGTGTGCCGAAGTTGTGCACCGACAGGCACACCGCGTCCGCTTCCTCCTGCAACGTCAACGTTACCTGCTGTGTGTTCGAGCCATGCTGCAACGCATTGCCGATCAGGTTCTGCAGCAATTGATCGATACGCCCCGCGTCCCACACACCTCGCGTATCGCCGTGAACGTGCAGCACCGGCGAGCAATGCGGGTTGCCGGCGCAGGCTTCGGCAATCGCCGCCTGCGCCGCCTCGGCCAGATCCATCGGGGCTGGCTCGATCGGCAGGCTTTTACCGAGACGACTGCGCACCAGCTCCAGCAAATCACTGATCATTGCCGCCATGTGCCCGACGCTGCGTTTGATGTTGTGAGCGCACATCAGCGCTTCGCCCTCGAGCGTGGATTTGCGCAGCAACAGGTCGTTGGACATGCCCACCGCCTGCAACGGTGCGCGCAGGTCATGGCCGAGTATCGCCAGGAATATATCCCGTGAACGGTTGACCTGTTCAGCGTAGGCCGCCGTCGACTCGGCGAGCGCTTCATCAATGGCTTCATTGAAGCGGATCATGTCCTGAAAGCAGGCCATGTCCGGTGATTCAAGACTGTCGACCCAGCGCCGAATCACACAGGCACGCAAGTGACGAAATTCCGAGGTCATCTGGACCAGGTCGAAACCGACAGTGTGGCGCAGCTCGCCATGACTGGCGCCGGCCTGGTCCAGACTCGGGGTCATTTCCGGACCTTCACCCTTGGCTTTGGCCGCTTGCTCCTGCGCTGTCTGTGGTTTGCTCATGTCTCGTGCGGCGGCCAGCAAGATAGCTTTGGCGTGGTCACGCAGTGCAGTGGCGTCCAGATAATCGGCAGCGGGGGTAATGGTGGCTGCAAATTCCTCCCAGTCATCGACGATACAGTCCACGTGCTGCCTGATGAATTCGGATAGACGCATGGCCGGTTCCTTTCTGGAGAGTCTCGCGATACTAGTCTCTTTGCCCGACGGTAAAAACTACCGTTCAGGGGTGTGTCTTGCAGACTGGATGGCGAGTTCGTTCCTGCTGACTTTCCTGCTTGTGAAATTCGCTAATCAGTTAGCCGGGTACGCGGCTATTAACAATATTCCGGTTTTTAATTTCTTTTGCCAACTGCATAGTCTGGTCGGGCCTGTGGTGGAGAAATGGAACTCTCCCTTCAGGGCACCATGCAAAAAAGTTACAGATTCAGGTTTCGGATAAGCAAAAGGGCAATGTCGCCCTTAACGTTCAAGGATGAAAACCATGCCGCTAAAGCCGCCTTCCAAGGGTGCCGTCACCAGTGATGTGCACACACGCGCGACACCCACGCCCGATGGGCATACGTCGCCTGGGCAAGCGCCACCACGTACCGATTTCGGCCCTGCCACCGCCACGCCTTCGCGATCATCTTCTGCGCCGGGCGGATCCGCGCTGACTCTTGACACGGATGCCACGTCGTCCACGCCCTCGGTTGCAGTGCGACAAATCCCATCTTCCTCAAGCACGTTGACCAGGGCGGATCAACGGCCGTGGGCGGATTATCTGAGCAACGCCCCGATCGGGCTTCTGCGGCCGGCCGAGGCGCCGGGGCTGTGGACATTGAAGGGCCGTCGGTATGCCAAAGTACCTGACGGCGTGGTACAGGTGGGGGAGGACCCTCTAACGGGACAATTACGGGCCAAGCTGGCCAGTCAACTGAATCCCAAAGGCCCCGTGCTCGTTTGGGATCCCGACGTGCATCTCTGGCACCCGCTGGAGGAATCCGGGTCGCCGATCCTGCGCTCCAACCGCCGCAAGAGCTCTGTGGAAACACCGCTGTCCGACGACGAATTCGAGATGGCTCTGGAGTTCTTGCCGGACCGGTCGCAAACCGTGGATGACGTGTTTGAAATGGCCTCCGAATCGATGCCGATCCAGCCGTATACCGCGCAGGAACTCAGCTTCATGAGGCAAGAGGTACGCTATACATCGTTGAGTAATCAACGAGGTTCCTACAATCGCGCCAACAACGGCAAGTACCCGCTCAGGGACAGTCTCGGCAGGCCCGTGCGTATCCGCACATTGCAGAGCAAAGTTACCTTTGACTCGGGAGAAACCTACACCTCAGAGCAAATCAAGCCGTATATAAAGTTTGAAGGTTATGAAACGGTTGCCAGACTCTATGAGGAAAAGCTGCAACTGCGCCAATTTACCGAAGCAGACGTGCAGGTGCCGGGTGAACGAGCGCTGATCGGTCAGTCGATGGTGGTGGCGAACAGACGGATCGCCAAAGGTGAGGTCGTCGGCGTCTATGGTGGGACCATTCGATCAGGGCGGTTCCTGCTCCCCGCCGAGCAAGTGTTTTCGATGACCATTGGCATGGATGTGGTCCTCAGGTCAGGTCAACTCGGCCCTGGCCCGATCGCCGTCGTGGGAGACAACATCATTTCCAGGATCAATACCCACTTTATTTATGACGATACCGGCAAACCCCTGCGGCAAGCGCCGGACGGCTACAACATCAACCTGATAGGGTTTAAGGTCGAGGCTGATCTGCCGAACAGTGACGGTGTCACCCGCAAGACTTACTTGTTGAATAGCGCATTTGCGCTTGAAGACATTCCTGCCGGCACCGAACTGCGCTGGAACTATAACTACAGTGACGAAGACATCGGCCTGCTTTTCTCATGACGAGAAGCTGTTCGGTGCAATACGGGCAGCATTGCCCGTATTGGTAAACGTCGCCGTTAGAACAGAAAATACCGTTGCGCCATCGGCAACACATCAGCCGGCTCACACCAGAGCAGAACACCGTCCGCCTTGACCTGGTACGTCTGTGGATCAACATCGATGTCCGGCAGATAGTCGTTGTGGATCAGGTCGGTTTTCTGCACGTCACGGCAACCTTTGACCACGGCAATTTTCTTCTTCAACCCCAACGCTTCCGGTAAACCTGCCTCCTGCGCAGCCTGACTGATAAAGGTCAGACTGGTGGCGTGCAACGAGCCGCCGTAACTGGCAAACATCGGCCGGTAATGTACCGGTTGCGGCGTTGGGATCGAGGCGTTGGCGTCGCCCATCAGGCTCGCGGCAATCGCGCCGCCCTTGAGAATCAGCGTCGGTTTCACGCCAAAGAAAGCCGGGCGCCACAGCACCAGATCCGCCCATTTCCCCACTTCCACCGAACCGACTTCATGGCTGATGCCATGGGTGATCGCCGGATTGATCGTGTATTTGGCGATGTAGCGTTTGGCGCGGAAATTGTCGTTGCCTGCGCCGTCCTGCGGCAGCGGGCCGCGCTGTTTTTTCATCTTGTCGGCGGTCTGCCAGGTGCGCGTGATGACTTCGCCGACGCGGCCCATGGCCTGGCTGTCGGAGCTGATCATCGAGAACGCGCCGAGGTCATGCAGAATGTCTTCGGCGGCAATCGTTTCGCGGCGGATACGGCTCTCGGCGAACGCGACGTCTTCGGCAATGCTCGGGTCGAGGTGGTGGCAGACCATCAGCATGTCGAGGTGTTCGTCGATGGTGTTGCGGGTGAACGGCCGGGTCGGGTTGGTCGAACTCGGCAATACGTTGGGGAAGCCGCAAGCCTTGATGATGTCCGGTGCGTGGCCGCCACCGGCACCTTCGGTGTGATAGGTGTGAATGGTGCGGCCCTTGAACGCGCCGAGGGTGGTTTCGACAAAACCGGATTCGTTGAGGGTGTCGGTGTGGATCGCCACCTGCACGTCGAACTGATCGGCGACGCTCAGGCAGTTGTCGATGCTTGCCGGGGTGGTGCCCCAGTCTTCGTGCAGCTTGAGGCCGATGGCGCCGGCCTTGACCTGTTCGATCAGCGGCTCCGGCAGGCTGGCGTTGCCTTTGCCGGTGAGGCCGATGTTCATCGGGAAGGCGTCGGCGGCCTGAAGCATGCGCGCCAGGTGCCAAGGGCCGGAGGTACAAGTGGTGGCGTTGGTGCCGGTGGCTGGGCCGGTGCCGCCGCCGATCATGGTGGTGACGCCGCTCATCAGCGCTTCTTCGATCTGCTGTGGGCAGATGAAGTGGATATGGGTGTCGATGCCGCCGGCGGTGAGAATCATGCCTTCACCGGCGATCACTTCGGTGCCGGCGCCGATGGCGATGGTGACGTCGGGCTGCACGTCGGGGTTGCCGGCTTTGCCGATCGCCGCGATGCGGCCGTCCTTGAGGCCGACGTCGGCTTTGACGATGCCCCAGTGGTCGATGATCAGCGCGTTGGTGATCAACGTGTCGACGACTTCGGCCGCCAGCAATTGGCTTTGGCCCTGGCCGTCGCGGATGACTTTGCCGCCACCGAACTTCACTTCTTCGCCGTAGGTGGTGAAGTCTTGTTCGACTTCGATCCACAGCTCGGTGTCGGCCAGGCGCACCTTGTCGCCGACGGTGGGGCCGAACATGTCGGCGTAGGCTTGTCTGGAGATTTTCATGCAGCGTCCTTCAGGAAAATAGTGGTGAGCCATTGACCCTCACCCTAGCCCTCTCCCAGAGGGAGAGGGGACTGTACGCGGTGAGGCTGCTATCGGTGATCAGCTCCGGCGAGGGACTGTTCGCGGTGTGGCGGCTATCGGTGATCAGCTCCGGCGAGGGGGCTGTTCACGGTGGGGCGGCTATCGGTGATCAGCTCCGCAGAGGGGACTGTTCACGCTGGGTCGGCTATCGGTGATCGGCTCCCTCTCCCTCGGGAGAGGGCTGGGGTGAGGGGCAGCGGTGCACGCCGATGTCAGAGCTCCCCCATGATCCGTCCGGCAAACCCGAACACCCGCCGATGCCCGGCATAATCCACAAGCTCAACCTCACGACTCTGTCCCGGTTCGAAGCGCACCGCGGTGCCGGCCGGAATATTCAGGCGCATGCCCCGGCTCGCCGCGCGATCAAAGGTCAACGCGTCGTTGGTTTCGAAAAAGTGATAGTGCGAACCGACCTGAATCGGCCGGTCGCCGCTGTTGGCGACTTTCAGGCTGACGGTGCGGCGGCCGACGTTGAGTTCGATGTCGCCGGGCTGGATCTGGTACTCGCCAGGAATCATCACTGGGCTCCTTGCAGAATCTTGTAATAGAGGGCGGTTGGCCGATAAGTGCCGGTCGGGTCGCAGGCGTAATCAGGAATCTGGCCCGCGCGGGTGTAACCCAGGGCCTTGTAGAAATCTTCGGCGGGGGAGCCGGCCTCGGTGTCGAGGTACAGCATGCCGCGCTTGTGTTTGGGCGCTTCGAGTTCCAGCGCACTCATCAATTGCTGGCCGAGGCCGCGCCGCCGTGCGTGTTCGCGCACCAGCAGTTTCTGCACCTCGGCACGATTGAGGCCGTTGGCCTTCTGGCACAGGCCCAACTGCACACTGGCCAGCACCTGCTCGTCCTTGACCACCACCCAGAGCAGCACGCTGCCCTTGTTGACGTTGTCCTGCACCTCATCGAAATAGGCGCGCGCCTGAGCCGCATCGAGGTCGGCCATGAAGCCGACACTGGCGCCGTAACCGACCGCATCAAGCAGCAGATCAATCAGGCCCTGACGGTAGTGGGCAAAACTTTCAGCATTGACGCGGCGCAGTTGGGCGGCGTTCATCGGTGTCACTCCTTGTTGGCGTCAGGCGGCTCCGCGCCGGGGTTGAGGGTCAGTTGCATAAACGTCAGGTCGAGCCAGCGACCGAACTTGGTACCGACTTGCGGCATCTGCCCGGTGATGCTGAAACCGGCGCGTTCGTGCAGGCGAATCGAGGCGGCATTGCCGCTTTCAATGGCGGCCACCATGACGTGCTTGCCGCAGGTCTTCGCCCGTTCGATCAGCACGCTCATCAGTTGTGGGCCGAGGCCGTTGCCACGCTGGTCGCTGCGCACGTAGACCGAGTGCTCGACGGTGTGGCGAAAACCGTCGAACGGCCGCCAGTCACCGAACGAAGCGTAGCCGAGTACGCTGTTGTCGCCGTCGACGATCACCAGAATCGGATAAGCCTGGGCCTGACGGGCGCTGAACCACGCCTGACGGTTGCCGAGGTCGACGGCTTGTTCATTCCAGATCGCCGTGGTGTTGAGTACGGCATCGTTGTAGATGTCGCGGATCGCCGGCAGATCGGCGTGAATGGCATCGCGAATGGAGTAAGTCATGGCGCGGCCTCAGACGATCGGTTGGTGGACGGTGACCAGTTTGGTGCCGTCGGGGAACGTCGCTTCGACCTGGATCTCCGGGATCATTTCCGGGATGCCTTCCATCACTTGTTCGCGGCTGAGCAGGGTGGTACCGAAGTGCATCAGCTCGGCCACGGTCTGGCCGTCACGCGCGCCTTCGAGCAGCGCTGCGGAGATATAGGCCATGGCTTCCGGGTAATTGAGTTTCACACCGCGGGCCAGACGCCGCTCGGCGACGAGGCCGGCGGTGAAGATCAGCAGCTTGTCTTTTTCGCGTGGGGTCAGGTCCATTGTGGGGTTCCGTCAGGGCAGATTTGTGAGGTTGTTGCGGTGAGCGCGGTGCCAGTTGGAACCACCCCTCACCCTAGCCCTCTCCCGGAGGGAGAGGGGACTGATCGCGGTTGATTGTCAGGGCCGTGTCAGTCAGCAAAATTCGTTGAGATAGCAAAATTTCGTTCATTGAGTTCGGTCAGGCTCCCTCTCCCTCCGGGAGAGGGCGGGGGGTGAGGGTGGGCCTTCAAGTACTCCAGATTCGTGGTGGTCGGGCTTCTCGTCCTAGCAGGGCGGGTCTTAGCAATCGCCATAAATCGATGAGCCAGCCACGAGCCAACAGCGCTTCACTGGCCAGGCATCGGGCGACCAGCAAACCCGGTAACTGGGTCAGATCCCCGCGTACTTGGTGATTCAGCGAGCGGCAGCGCTCCAGCAGCTCGGCTTCGATTTCCCCGGTAACCAGCAGCGTCGCAAACACCGGATTGCCATCCAGGCCAATCGGCGAATCAAGCAAACCGTCGTCGCCGACAACGCGCTGGCGCTCATGCCAGAGCAATCGACCATCGCGGCGAATATCCAGCTGCGCCTGAAAATGCCCACGGTCAAAACGCTCGCCACTGGCCGGGCGACCCAGCGCCACCACGTCCCAGTAGAACAGCCGGGCGTCGCTCTCCAGGTCAATCGAGGTGGTCAGTTCGGCCTGAGCGGCGCTGTAGACGATGGTCTCTTGCGGCAACCATTCCAGTGTCGCCCCGGCAGCAATGTGCAGGTCGAGCTTCTGATAAGCAGGTCCCCCGGCGCGATACCATTTGGCTGCGCCTGGGCTGGTGATCTGCGCCCACGCGCCGTGTTCGACGCGGGCGCTGATGTCCAGTCGATCACCGCCGGCAATCCCGCCGGGCGGGTGGACGATGATGTGCTGGCAGACCTCGGGGCCTTCGGCGTACAGGTGCTTTTGCACCCGCAGCGGGCCGAGGTGCCGACGCAGGACCGGGCGCGTGCAGTCGCCGAAACGGGCGTAGGCGAGTTCCAGCTCGGCGTGCCAGCTCGGGGTAAACAGGGCAGGTGCAACAGTCGAATTCATGGTGTGTAATTATCGTTAGGAAGCTACAGATTAGTTCGTTGTACTAGATCGTTACCAGCCCGCGTACACCTTCGGCCTCCATATTTTCACCGCGACCCTGCTGGACGATTTCGCCCCGGGACATCACCAGATACTGATCGGCCAGTTCCGCGGCGAAATCGTAGAACTGCTCGACCAGCAGAATCGCCATATCACCGCGCGCCGCGAGCTTCTTGATCACTGCGCCGATCTCCTTGATCACCGAAGGTTGAATGCCTTCGGTGGGTTCGTCGAGGATCAGCAAGCGCGGACGGCTGGCCAGTGCGCGGCCAATCGCAAGCTGTTGCTGCTGACCGCCGGAGAGGTCACCGCCGCGACGCTGCTTCATTTGTAGCAGCACCGGGAACAATTCGTAGATGAAACTTGGGACTTCTTTGGCTTCACTGCCGGGAAACCGCGACAGACCCATCAACAGATTTTCTTCCACGGTCAGGCGTCCGAAGATCTCGCGGCCCTGTGGCACGTAAGCGATCCCGGCGTGTACGCGCTGGTGCGGCTTGAACGTGGTGATCGGTTTGCCTTCCCAATTCACCACGCCTTCCTTGGCCGGCAAAAGGCCCATCAGGCATTTGAGCAGGGTGGTTTTGCCGACGCCGTTACGGCCGAGCAGGCAGGTGACTTCGCCGACCTTCACGTCGAAAGACAGGCCACGCAGGATGTGGCTACCGCCGTAGTACTGATGCAGCTTGTCGACTTGCAGCATGTTCAAATTCTCCCCGGTGATCGTTCCCACGCTCTGCGTGGGAACGATCTGAGTCTTCAGCGGCCGAGATAAACCTCGATCACGCGCTCGTTTTCCTGCACTTGCTCAAGCGAGCCTTCCGCCAGCACGCTGCCTTGGTGCAACACAGTGACGTGGTCGGCGATCGAACCGACAAACCCCATGTCATGCTCCACCACCATCAGCGAATGCTTGCCCGCCAGGCTCTTGAACAACTCGGCAGTGAACTCGGTTTCCGCATCCGTCATCCCCGCCACCGGCTCATCGAGCAGCAACAATTGCGGGTCCTGCATCAGCAACATGCCGATCTCGAGAAATTGCTTTTGACCGTGGGAGAGCAACCCCGCCTGACGATTGACCGAGGTAGTCAGGCGAATCGTCTCCAGCACTTCGCTGATCCGGTCCTTCTGTTCGCCACTCAAACGCGCCCGCAAACTGGCCCACACCGACTTGTCGGTTTTCTGTGCCAGTTCAAGGTTTTCAAACACGCTCAGCGCTTCGAACACCGTTGGCTTCTGAAACTTGCGGCCTATACCGGCCTGGGCGATTTGCACTTCGCTCATTTGCGTCAGGTCCAGCGTTTCGCCGAACCAGGCCTTGCCGTGGCTTGGCCGGGTCTTGCCGGTGATCACGTCCATCAGCGTGGTTTTACCTGCACCGTTGGGGCCGATGATGCAGCGCAACTCACCGA
Organism: Pseudomonas sp. SDT291_1_S447; assembly: GCF_054070155.1. Classification (NCBI taxonomy): domain Bacteria; kingdom Pseudomonadati; phylum Pseudomonadota; class Gammaproteobacteria; order Pseudomonadales; family Pseudomonadaceae; genus Pseudomonas; species Pseudomonas sp. SDT291_1_S447. Next base: position 4,564 of record NZ_JBSVXS010000084.1, on the reverse strand, counting down.
CACCGATGTACAGATTGAGATTGTTCAGCGCCCGGAAGCCGTCGAAGCTGACGCTGATGTCTTCCAGGGTGAGGATCGTGCCGTGACGGGTATTCAGCCCCGGGCCGACCCGCTGGCCGAGGCCGATCGAATCGCGGCTGGTGCCGGCGTCCTTGTTCGGTTCGACGGGAAAGAAGGCCGGTTCCAGCATGAATTCAGCGCTCGCCGTGACTCTCATTGTTCACCTCGTTTCTTCAGCAGACCGATCACGCCTTTGGGCAAGTACAGCGTCACGACGATGAACAACGCGCCGAGGAAGAACAGCCAGTATTCGGGGAAAGCCACGGTGAACCAGCTCTTCATGCCGTTGACCACACCGGCGCCGAGCAGCGGGCCGATCAGCGTGCCGCGACCGCCGAGGGCAACCCACACCGCCGCTTCAATCGAGTTGGTCGGCGACATTTCGCTCGGGTTGATGATGCCGACTTGCGGCACATACAACGCCCCGGCCAGGCCACACAACACTGCACTCAACACCCACACGAAGAGCTTGAAACCGCGCGGGTCGTAGCCGCAGAACATCAAGCGGTTTTCCGCATCACGCAGCGCCGTCAGCACACGGCCGAACTTGCTTTGCGCCAGACGCCAGCCGATGAACAGACTCGCCACCAGCAATAACACCGTGGCCAGAAACAACACCGCGCGGGTGCCCGGTTCGGTGATGCCGAAACCGAGGATCGTGCGGAAATTGGTAAAGCCGTTGTTGCCGCCGAAGCCGGTTTCGTTGCGGAAAAACAGGAGCATGCCGGCGAAGGTCAGGGCCTGGGTCATGATCGAGAAATACACGCCCTTGATCCGCGAGCGGAAGGCGAAAAATCCGAACACCAGCGCCAGCAACCCCGGCGCCAACACCACCAGACACATCGCCCAGAGGAAGCTGCTGGTGCCGGTCCAGTACCACGGCAATTCGCTCCACGACAGGAAGGTCATGAACGCCGGCAAGCCATCGCCAGCGGCCTGACGCATCAGGTACATGCCCATCGCATAACCGCCGAGGGCGAAGAACAGACCGTGGCCCAGCGACAGCAAACCGGCGTAACCCCAGACCAGATCCAGCGCGAGGGCGACGATGGCGTAGCAGAGGATTTTGCCGACCAGCGTCAGCGTGTACGCCGACACCGACAGGGCATTTTCCGCTGGCAACAACGACAGCAGCGGCAGGGCGATCAGCAGCGCAAGAATCACCGCGCCAACGGCGATCGTGACTTTCGGGCCGGCCTTTTGTGTGGCCGTGACTAACAGAGGCTGGTTCATCAGTCGATCACCCGTCCTTTCAGTGCGAAGAGGCCTTGCGGACGCTTCTGGATAAACAGAATGATCAGCGCGAGGATCAGGATCTTGCCGAGCACCGCACCGATCTGCGGTTCGAGAATCTTGTTGGCGATGCCCAGGCCGAAGGCCGCGAGCACGCTACCGGCCAACTGGCCGACGCCGCCGAGCACCACGACGAGGAACGAGTCGATGATGTAGCTCTGGCCGAGATCCGGGCCGACGTTGCCGATCTGGCTCAGCGCCACACCACCGAGGCCGGCAATGCCCGAGCCGAGGCCGAAGGCGAGCATGTCGACGCGCCCGGTCGGCACGCCGCAGCAGGCGGCCATGTTGCGGTTCTGGGTGACGGCGCGAACGTTGAGGCCGAGGCGGGTTTTGTTCAGCAGCAGCCAGGTCAACACCACCACGAACAGGGCGAAAGCGATGATGACGATGCGGTTGTACGGCAGCACCAGATTCGGCAGCACTTGAATGCCGCCGGACAGCCACGCCGGGTTGGCCACTTCAACGTTCTGCGCGCCGAACAACAAACGGACAAGCTGAATCAGCATCAGGCTGATGCCCCAGGTGGCGAGCAAGGTTTCCAGTGGTCGGCCGTAGAGGTGACGAATCACCGTGCGCTCTAGCGCCATGCCAATCGCCGCTGTGACGAAGAACGCCACCGGCAGCGCGATCAACGGATAAAACTCGATCGCTTGCGGTGCGTAGCGCTGGAACATCAACTGCACCACGTACGTCGAGTAGGCACCGAGCATCAGCATCTCGCCGTGGGCCATGTTGATCACGCCGAGCAGGCCGAAGGTGATCGCCAGACCGAGTGCGGCGAGCAGCAGAATCGAACCAAGCGACATGCCGCTGAACGCCTGACCGAGCACTTCGCCGATCAGCAGTTTGCGTTTGACTTGGGCGAGGCTGGTTTCGGCGGCGGTGCGTACGCCGGCATCGCTCTCGACGCCGGGTTCGAGCAGGCCTTCGAGGCGCGTGCGCGCCAAAGGATCGCCGGTTTCGCCGAGCAGGCGTACTGCGGCAAGACGCACGGCCGGATCGGTATCGACCAGTTGCAGGTTGGCCAGCGCCAGGCTCAGGGCGGCGTGGACGCCTTCATCTTTTTCGCCAGCCAGTTGCTGGTCGAGGAATTTCAGCTGCGCGGGTTTCGCGCTTTTCTGCAATTGCTGCGCGGCAGTCAGACGGATTTTGGCGTCGGCGGCGAGCAATTGGTGGCTGGCCATGGCGGTGTCGATCAGACCCCGTAGGCGATTGTTCAGGCGCAGGGTTTTCGGTTGGCCATCGATGGTCAGTTCGCCTTGTTGCAGGGCGTTGATCAGTTCGATACGCGCCGGATCGGGCTGCGCGGCCCAGGTTTCCAGCAGTTTGGCTTGCTGCACAGGATTGGCCGCGACGAAGTCTTCGGCATCGCCGGCATGGGCCAGCATTGGCAGCAAGAGTGCGATGGCTATGAGAAAGCGGTGTATGGCAGTGGGCATTAGTGGAGTTTCCTTTCTTGCGGTGGCCGATGGAGCGGTGTCCGGCTGTGAATCCGCCCCTCACCCTAACCCTCTCCCAAAGGGAGAGGGGACTGACCGAGTTGTCAGGTCTCCAGCACCGACCTGACATTCCTGCGTCGAACTCAAGTTCTGAAAGCCATAGAGATCTGCTCCCTTCCCCCTCGCCCCCCTTGGGGGAGAGGGTTGGGGTGAGGGGGAAAAGATCTTCGCCCCAGCCCAAAACCCAAGTCAGACTCAGTTGCTCTTCACCGCATAATCCGGCTTCTTGTCGTTGCCCTGAATGAACGGGCTCCACGGCTGCGCACGGATCGGCCCTTCGGTCTGCCACACCACGTTGAACTGACCATCGGCCTGAATTTCGCCGATCATCACCGGTTTGTGCAGGTGGTGATTGGTTTTGTCCATGGTCAGGGTGTAACCCGACGGCGCCGCAAAGGTCTGCCCGGCGAGGGCTTCACGGACTTTGTCGACGTCGGTGGATTTGGCTTTCTCAACGGCCTGCGCCCACATGTGGATACCGACGTAGGTGGCTTCCATCGGGTCGTTGGTCACGGCTTTATCCGCGCCCGGCAGGTTGTGTTTCTTCGCGTAGGCTTTCCAGTCAGCGACGAATTTCTTGTTCTGCGGGTTCTCTACCGACTCGAAGTAGTTCCACGCCGCAAGGTTGCCCACCAGCGGTTTGGTATCGATGCCGCGCAGTTCCTCTTCGCCGACCGAGAACGCCACAACCGGCACGTCGGTGGCCTTCAGGCCCTGGTTGGCCAGCTCTTTATAGAACGGCACGTTGGAGTCGCCATTGACTGTCGAGATGACGGCAGTCTTGCCACCGGCGGAGAATTTTTTGATGTTGGCAACAATGGTCTGATAGTCGCTATGACCGAACGGTGTGTAGACCTCTTCGATGTCCTTGTCGGCCACGCCTTTGGAATGCAGGAACGAGCGCAGGATCTTGTTGGTGGTGCGCGGGTAGACATAGTCGGTGCCGAGCAGGAAGTAGCGTTTGGCGCTGCCGCCTTCTTCGCTCATCAAATATTCAACCGCCGGGATCGCTTGCTGATTAGGCGCGGCGCCGGTGTAGAAGACGTTCGGCGACATCTCTTCGCCTTCGTATTGCACCGGGTAGAACAGCAGACCGTTAAGCTCTTCAAACACCGGCAACACCGATTTACGCGACACCGACGTCCAGCAGCCGAACACCACGGCGACCTTGTCCTGAGTCAGCAACTGCCGGCCCTTTTCGGCGAACAGCGGCCAGTTCGACGCCGGGTCGACCACCACCGGCTCAAGCATCTTGCCGTTCACACCGCCCTTGGCGTTGATCTCGTCGATGGTCATCAGCGCCATGTCTTTGAGCGACGTTTCGGAGATCGCCATGGTGCCGGACAACGAATGCAGAATCCCGACCTTGATGGTCTCGGCAGCCTGGACAGTCCAGGTCATGCCCATCGCGGCAATGGATGCCGTGAGTGTGAAAGCCTTGATCAAACTGCGACGCTTCATTGTGCGATCTCCATGAACGTTTGAAGTTTTTTTGGTTGGCAGATGCGGACGACTGAAGGGTGTTTTGCAAGGGCTGTGCCCGGTCGGGTTTGGGCAGGAAAATGTCGTGTTAGAGCGCTTGCGCTGCTGAGCTCTGCACCATGAAGGGACGCACATGAGGCGTTGGTGCAGGCGGTCGCGCCAGAATGGGGCGCGAACAATCCGTGTAGGAGCTGCCGCAGGCTGCGATCTTTTGATGTTGTTTTTCA